>NZ_JAZRHE010000079.1:0-4518 GCF_045644645.1 Methanobrevibacter sp. | reverse complement strand
CTATTTTAGCATGATGTATTTTTGCATTGTCTAAAACAAGATTGATTCTTTTCTCTTTTGAGTTTATTTCATATATTTGAGGATTCAATAGATTTTTTAGTAATCTGGATCTTTTTTCATTCCATATTTTTCTTGAGTTGTTATTGTCTTCTTTTCTGCAGATTCTTTGAATTTTTTCTATTGAAATTTGTTGTGAATTGTCACTATATAGTTCGTTATTGATTTTATTGATTAAATCCATTTCATTTAGTGATTTTGAAGATAAATATTTTTTTATTTCTTCATCAGATAGATTTTCATTGTTTATTGCTTCTTCGATTAAATGTTTACCGAAAGTGTTTTCCATGTTTTCAATACGGTAATGACATAATGTAATTACAAATTGGAATGCATTGTTTTTAGTGTTTACTTCCATGTATGAGTTACAATTGATTCCTTGAAAGCCTGTTACATTTATTCCAAATTTTACTGGATGTTTTGTTTGTGTATTTTTTTCTCCAGGAGCATATAATACTCTTGTAACATTTGGAACATTTTGACAAGATGTTTCATCCAAAAAAGCAAAATACTCTGTTTTTAGATTTATAAAAGTCAGTTTTTTTTAAGATCTTTTTCAGGGTTTTCTGGACGAGTGTTATATTGAATGAATGGTTTTCCATAGTTTAAATTTAGTTTTTGTCTTGTAATGACCCAAACTTGCTTTTCACTGTATGTTATTCCGTATTTTTCTTCAATTAGATTACTTACATCTTTTAAATTGTATTTTTCTTCATTTCCAGTGATGATTTCTTTTAATTCTTTTAGTTGTTGGTCAGTTAGGTATGATTTTCGACCACAATTTGAATAATTTGAAAATAAGCCCTCAACACCATTTTCATTATATTGTTTGACCCATCGTTCGCCAGTTTTTCTGGAAATATTAATGTTTTTTGATGCTTTAGCAATACTTTCACCGTTTGCAACCATGTGAATTACTAAAAGACGCCTATAAATATTGTAATATTTCTTGTACTCTTTCAGCATTTCTGCAATTTCAGAAAGCTCCAAATGTTTCTCAATTTTATTATTAAATTTTTCCATGAATATATATCTATAACTCATTAGGTATAAACTTTTGGTAAAAAACTATACTTTATTGGAATTCCCTATAGAGCAATCGAGTATTTCCCCTGTCTTATAGTCAAAATACAAGAGACATTCGAAGTCCAGATTTACAGTCTTTTTAATGAACCCATCAACAGTTTCAAATGCGCTCATACTAAAGTCATTGGGCAAATCATCTTGATTGATTGATGGAAAATCATTAATTTTCAATCTTTTGTATCTCTCACAAGCGGATTTTTCATAAGCCCCCTGATTTAATATGAACACTGGCGATAGAAATTTCTTAAGTTTCATGAGTTCAATTAGATTTAAAGCATTGATAAATCTTTATTTTTGGATTAAATGGATAATCATTTAATAAATGGTTTTTTAAATGCAATATTTCAATATCAAATCAATATAATACATTCAACTGAAAAAAAGATAATTGATTTTTCCATGAAGGGCCAACTTATCTTGAAAATTATGAAAAAGAAGACCTCGAAATACCCAGACAATAATTAAAAAAACAATTAATTAAATACTATTTCATGATACCAACATTGATTTAATCAAACGGATAATCAAATATTTCAATGCCCAATCATTATATGGCAACATTCACAGCAAAGCATAGTAATTTTTAAAAAAGAAAAAGTATTAAGAAGATTATTCTCCGAATCTTCTTAACTGACCGAATCCAAGTGCTATTAAAACTATCATCAATGCCATGATTGGATTTGCGGTTTCATATACACTCAAGTCAGTTTTTGAATGCTCAATTTTATCTTTCTGCGTGTTGTTTTCACTTGATATTATTTTGACAGGGTCTGTCCTGTTTACAGGGTCGTCATGCGGAACCTTTCCAGGCAGGACTGTAATGGTGCTTTCAACTGTCTCACCAGTTACCGGATTTGTTAATGTTATTGTCTGGTTTTCTGTCAGCTTATGGAAAAGAATTTCAATTATTCCTTCGCTGTCTGTAACATATTCCATAGATTTTCCATTGACAATGACTTGAACGGTCGTATTCACCAGAAAGTCGCCGTCACGATTGATGAATTTGGCTTTAAATGCATAATCACCATTATATTGTACGGCTGCATCTTCGCTGAAGATTGTTTTATTAAAGTAATAGTATGTTCCGAGATATTTGTTGTCCAAAATAAGTGGTATTTCGGAAAAGTGGGTGAATTCCTCATTAAACCAGAAGCTGTCTGCATAGAGATAATTGGTCGCATTGACAAAACTGCCGTCCTCATTGGAAACATGCACCGCATCTGAAAAGCCGTCATCATCAAGCTGGACGTGATGGACCAATATGCAATGCCTTTTAACTCCATACTCATCATGGGCGGACTGATTGATGTTTTCCCAGACAACATCACTGATATCGTCTATATGGCCTTGACGCCAGTTGTCGACACCATTAGGGGAGACGATGTAGTCGCCATCATTTAAGACCCCCATCTTAAAGATGTCGCTGCCTTTGAATGTTACAACGTTTCCATAAGTTCCGTCAGGAGCTACGATGAGCAGGTGGCCGACACTGCTTACCTTTTTAGCATCCATGATTAATTGCAGTGCTTCCTCATCAATTTTGCCGTTTAAAGCCATGTCGCTTGCTATTGCTTCGACCTTTTCATTTTCGCTGCTTTCCTCCCATCCGCCACATCCGATAACCCATCCGTTTGTATAGACTTTGGACAGGAAGAAGTATTCGGAAATTGCCTTAAATTCCCGGATATAATCATCAGTCTTGTCAACATAGACTGTGAAATTTTCTGTGTGGCCGTCTCTTCTCTGGGATAGTGCATAATCTGTACTGTTCAAGCGAACATAAACTGAACAGCACTCGCTTTCAATATCCCTAATTGGAGTGTAACTGATTTCCTTATAGCGGTAATCATTATAATCAGTTATTGTACCGTCATAATCTCCATCAGTTATGAGATTCGTATCGCCTGAAATATCCAGCATCTTATCAAAATCTATTTCATTGACCGGGAAGGTGTTGTTTATGAATATTATGTTCCCGCTTATGAATTGGGTTATGAAATCATCACGATAATTTGAAATAACGCAATTCAAAACTGTGATATTTCCCAATCCGTTGATGATTTCCATGTTTGAATTTTCGTAGAATTCAGTATTGTTGGCCCAGAAATTGGATGATCTTCCATAAAATACTGAAGCCTTATCTGATGCAATATTATTCTTTAAAAAGCAATCGCTTAAGGCAATGAAGGATATGTGGTCATCTTCAAAAGGGCTTTCATATGAATCGTCAAAGAAAAGCGCTCCGATTTCAGCGGTGTTGTTTTCAAATGAGCAATCGTATATATATGTCTCGGTCATGCCGCACTTATATATTACCCCTCCTTTCAAAGCCTGATTACTGGCAAAAGAAGAATCGGAGAGAATCATTTTTCTCAATGATGCTGATGAGATTGCCCCTCCAAAATCTGCCTTGTTGTTCCTGAAAACAGAAGAATTTAAAATGGCATCCCTATTGGTATAATTAAGGGAAAGTCCGCTGACGGCATAATGGAATGCTCCGCCGCTATATGCACTGTTGGAATCGAATATTGATGAATCCAAAAATAAGTTGGAGCATGAATGAATTGCACCGCCGTACCATTTTGCAGAGTTGTTGATGAAACTGGAAGATGAGATGGTGGAATTTTGGGCCAGCGAGAAAATTGCGCCTCCCGCACCGCTTGCATAATTGCTTTCGAAAGTGCAGTCATAGATAAAAATGGTTCCTGACGAATATATGGCTCCCCCTTCACCGTAAATACCCACAGCAGAGCAGTCCTTAAAGGTTACATTCCTTAAGGTTAAAGTGGAATTGACATCCAGAATGATGGCCCCACCGGCTCCGTTGAAGCTAGCAGAAGAAATAATTGCATTTGATATTGTCACATTACTGTTGGTAATGTTAAAGAGTCTTACCTGATTGAGATTTGAATCCTTCGCAAGAATCGTGTGATTGTTTGCGTCAATATGGATTTCTCTGTCATTGATTGAAATGCCCTCCTTAAAGGCACTTTCTTCATTTGAAGTGTTCTGATTTAAAATGACATCATCATTTAAGATAACTGTATCGCTTTCGTCGATTTTTTCATTCAAGTCCGTAAAATTTTCACTAAATACTGCATTCATGGAAAAGAATGCAACCAATACCAAACAAACAATAAACAACCTCTTCATATGAGATAATTTTCATTTCATTTTATATATTACTTTTCATACTTTTATCCTGGAAACTAAGGATTTCCATTTTAATTATTTTTTAATTGCAGAATCCGCTAATTTCCATATATTTTTAATAGGATTAAATTTTACAGACTCAAAAACATTTTAAAAAAAAAAACAATTAGAAAAAAAAATGTGTGCTTAAAAAAAAAGTCAATTTGAGGATGTGACGCAAAA
>NZ_JAZRHE010000078.1:0-3869 GCF_045644645.1 Methanobrevibacter sp. | reverse complement strand
TTTTATTTAAAATAAATATTTTTCAAAAAAAAAAGTATCAGCAGTAACAAAAACATTTATTATATCAAAAACATATATTAACATTCATGGTTACAATACAAAAATATTCAATTGCAACTTTCGATCATGATAAGATACCTGAAATCAATAAGATTATACTCAAATATTCAGAGAATATTACAAAATCATCATCCCATGTGCTTTTTAATATCGAACCGATTAATCTTACTGATGTTGTTGAGGACTTAACTTTTTTTAGAATAACCTGTGAAAATGAAAGAGAAGCAAATGACATATTCACCAAAATGGTCAAGGAATTGAATACAGTAGACACAGACTTTTCCATATGGAATGAGGAAACTGAAGACATATTTACTACTATAGAACATATTGGAACACTGGACATCAAATTCGACAAAATCCAAACTATAAAAAAAGGAACCTATGAAAGAATAGACGAATTGAAAAACATGAGAACAGAATTCGGATATTGCAAAGGCTATAAACCTAATTTCCGTCCGCTTGAAGAAAGACAAATTGAAAGCCTGGACGTTCCAAAAGAAAGTATTTACCTATTTTCCAAAACCTCAGAAGAATATTCAAAACTAACTGATTACCTATCTGAAAAGATTATGGCAATTGACCCCGATTTTGAATTGGAAACAAGAATTTTCAAATGAAAAAAAAGTTTGTAAGTACTTAACTAATTAAGTACTTAAATTTTGCCAACACCAGCCATAGGAACACCGGTTAATGCTGATGCTTCCAATGTTAATGCACGCAAATTCTCTTTTTCAAGTTTTGTAATGTGAGTATTTCCAGCCTGTTGAACTAACATACAAGCTTCATCTGTCATTGTGTTAATGTAATTAGCTACATTTTTACCCATTTCCTTATAATCAAGCCTATGTCTTAAGGATAAATCCTGTGTAGCTATTCCTTTTCTACATGTTCCGGTATAACACATTTGACATACTCTACATCCAATTGATATTAAAGCAGCTGTAGCAATATATACCGCATCCGCTCCAAGTGCAATAGCTTTAGCCAAATCCGCACCTGAGCGAACTCCACCTGCAGCCACCAAACTTACTTGGTCTCTTAAACCAATTTCTTTTAATGCCAAGTCTGCTTCTACAATTGAGGCAAGAGATGGAATACCGGAGTGCTCCATGATTACTTCAGGACCAGCCCCGGTTCCCCCTTGCATACCGTCCACTACGATTATATCTGCTCCTCCCTTAGCTGCGATTTTTACATCTGAAGCTACTTTACCGGAAGCAAATTTAACCATAATCGGCACTTTCCAATCGGTTATTTCACGTAATTGTGATATTTTCATGCTTAAGTCTTCAGGCCCGACAATATCCATGTGTCTTGCAGGAGACAATGCATCTGATCCTTCAGGAATGTTTCTAATTCTTGACACCTCGGCAGTCACCTTTTCACCCAGCAGGTGTCCTCCCATTCCAGATTTTGCTCCCTGACCAATTTTTATCTCAATGGCATCTCCTTTTTTAAGATAATCTGCAGACACTCCAAAACGACCTGATGCATATTGTGCAATTAACTTATCTGCCAGTTCTCGCTCTTCCGGAAGCATTCCTCCTTCACCGGTATTTGTTACTGTTCCTGCTAGTGAAGAACCAATAGCCAAAGCCATTTTTGCTTCTTTTGACAAAGCCCCAAAAGACATTGCTCCAATCATGATAGGAGTGGCTAATTTCAGAGGGTTTTCTGCATACCTATCCCCTAAAACCACATCTGTTCCACAAGGCTCCCTGTATTTATCAATAGGAGGTCTTGATACCTGAGCGGGAATTACCACCAAATCATCAAAGTCGGGAATTCTTCTAAGTGCTCCAGTACTTCTGAGTTTATATGATGCTGTTTGTGCTTGCCTTACAATTTCAACAATATCTGGGAATCCCCATCCTTGTCTTGCATCCTCTGGAATTGCATTTACTTCAATTGCACGATTTGGACACATTTCAAGACAAATCCTACAACCCACGCATTTTTCCTGGTTTAGCGGATATGGGTCGCCTTGAATAATTTCATAAACTCCATGAGGGCAATTATTAAAACATGAAAAACATCTTCCACAAATTTTTTCATCCCTATCATCACATAAATACCAGCAACATCCTGGACGTCCAAAATTTTTTTTACATAAATCCGGATTTCTTTCAACTCTGTATGGCATACTCTTTTCCCCCTAGTGACCATAAAATGGCCTTGTACTTTCTGGAACTATTTTTTTGAATTCTGAATAATCGTCAATGTCAAAGTCATATTCTGTCAATGCTTCTTCAAGATTCAAAGTATCTTCAAAGGTAAGCTCTTCCAATTTTGCATTATAGCCTAAGCTTTTGATTTCCCCTTTGACATACACTACACCGCGTATGATTGATTCGGCCACATCATCTCCAACGTCACCCAAGATGATTATGCGTCCGCCCATCATGAAAATGCCTGTCATAAATCCGGAGTTTCCCCCAATGATTATTGTCCCCTTTTTCATGATTTCTCCGGTTCTTGAACCGACTGATTCACGCACGACAACAGTACCATCATATATTCCCTGGCCCGCTCCATCACCGGCAGATCCTTCAACTATCACTTCCCCGCCGGTAATGTTATCTCCTACAAACCAGCCTGCATTTCCATTGATTTTGATTTTAGGACCATCACACATGCATCCTGCAAAGTATCCCACCGATCCATCGAATTCGATTTCCACATCTTCAGTTACTCCGGCAGCAAGGTAATGTTTAGCATTAGGATTCCTGATGATTATCTTATCATATTCGCAAGCAGCCTCCTTTACCTGTGAATTTATCTCACGGGGAGTTAAATTTTCAGCATCAATCTCAAAAACTTTCATCCAATCACCTAAATCTCATATACCATTACTTCACCTGGAGAAATTTGTTCTACATGGTGTGTGTCAACCACTTCTCTTAGAGACACTTCTTCTGATGCAATCGCAAATACTTCATCCGTTTCCGCCATTACACCTGGTCTTAGACCCAGTTTATCTTTTGCTATTCCGATTCCCTGTGGAGTTCCTATAATATAAGAAAATGGACCGTCCATATCTTCTACAGATTGTTCTAGCGCTTCCTCTAATGTGTAACCGGTATCCAATTTATCAGCAATGTAGTGAACAAGACATTCCGTATCATTGAATGTTTCAAATGTATGGCCTTTTCTTTCCAAAGGATCGCGTATTTTCCAGTAGTTTGTAATTTGTCCGTTGTGCACTACGGAAATATCGCGTACAATGTATGTTTGGAAAGGGTGTGCATGGTATCTGTCTACCCCACTTTCTGTTGAAAAACGGGTATGGCCTATTGCATGAGTTCCTTTAACACTTCTTACATCATACCTGTCCGCAATATCAAGTACAGAACCTACATCCTTAATCATTTCGAAATCATGACTTCCATTTATTACAATTACATCATCGATTGTGTCCACTTTAGTAATTAACGGTTTTAACTCGCAAAATTTATCCAAAGATATTTTACATTGGTAGATGAATGAATCTCCAACTGAAGGTAAGATGGCATCTTGTTTAATTGGAGTCACGAAGTTAATAGTGTGTTTTACTTTATCAAGCAATTTTTCACTTTCTTTTACCTGAATTTTTAAAATGTATTCATCTTCCTCTAAACCGGTTCCGCCATAGATTGAATAACCTGCTGAGTCGGGTCCCCTATGCTGGAGTTGGTGAAGCATATTGGTCATGTCATTTCCAATATTATGTAATTTTTTATCTTTGTATACGATTCCTGCGATTCCGCACAATTTAAGTCCTCCACATCATAAATATTATAGTCGGAAATTTACTTCCGTATTATACT
>NZ_JAZRHE010000077.1:0-20545 GCF_045644645.1 Methanobrevibacter sp. | reverse complement strand
TTTTTTGAATAATTTTTAGATTATTTTTATTTTATATTAAATTTTGTTCATCAAATTTTATTTTTCACTTTTTTTCCGTATTTTTCCATAACATTTATATACTATGATGATTAATTACTATATATCGGAACAATATTTCCGACATATTATTTCCGACAATTTTTGCCGGTGTTAAATTTATAAAGATACAATTCAAATTTAAGAGATAAGATAAAATGGTCGTTTTTAGTGCAGGTGACACAGCATGGATTCTTGTATGTAGCCTTTTAGTTTTATTAATGAGTATCCCTGCGGTCGCATTTTTTTATGGAGGATTAAGTAAACGTAAAAATGTTTTAAATACTATATTTTTAACTTTTATAGCATTTTCAATAGTAAGTGTATTATGGGTAATTTTCGGTTATCAATTTGCTTTCGGCAGTGATGTATGGGGTCTAATCGGATCTCCAAGCAATTTCTTTTTACAGGGAATTGCTTTAGATGATTTGAACGGAACAATACCAACATTATTGTTCGTAATGTTCCAGTGCGCTTTTGCAGGTTTAACCGTCGCTCTTATTTCAGGAGCACTGGTTGGAAGGATGAAAACAAAAGCATGGATAATTTTCGTAATTGCATGGATTTGTCTCGTGTATATCCCAGTTGCTCACTGGGTATGGGGAGGCGGATGGTTAATGGAAATGGGTGCTCTTGACTTCGCAGGAGGTGCAGTAGTTCATATGAACTCTGGAGCAGCCGCATTGGCTGTCGCATTAGTATTAGGTAAAAGAAAAGACACTTCATTAATTCCACACAACCTCGGATATGCGGTACTTGGTGCAGCATTACTATGGTTTGGATGGATGGGATTCAATGGAGGATCAGGTCTTGCAGCAGATGGGCTTGCAGCAAACGCCATTATAGTTTCAAATGTTGCTGCAGCATTAGGTTTGATTGTATGGACTGCCTTAGATACATATGTTGTTGGGAAACCAACAGTATTAGGCGCAATATCCGGTGCAGTGGCTGGACTTGTAGCTATTACTCCTGCAGCAGGATTTGTTGATGTGCCAGGAGCACTTGTCATTGGTGCAGTGGCTCCATTCGTATCATACTTTGCAATCTATTTCCTAAAACCAAAACTTGGATATGACGATGCTTTAGATGTATGGGGAATACATGGAATGTCTGGTGTTTGGGGTGCAATAGCAACAGGAATCTTTGCAGTACCTGCAATAGGTGGAACTGCAGGATTAATAGCAGGAAACGCCAATCAGGTTGTAATACAACTTATAAGTGTAGTTGCTACTTTAATATATTCATTCACATTAAGTTTCATATTTGCTAAAATATTAGACAAGGCAATGAACGGTATTAGAGTTGAAGAATATGAAGAGGTCGGTGGGCTTGACACAAATCTTCATGAGGAATCAGCATATAATTTTAACTAGGTGTAATTTATGAAAAGTGTTGTTGCAATTATTAGACAAGAAAAATATACGGATGTCAAAAATGCCCTTTTGGCTGTAGGATGCGAAGGTATGAATGTATCCGAAGTTAAAGGTAGGGGAAGTCAAAGAGGAATTAAAGAGTCCTATAGGGGATCAAGCTATTGCATTGATTTAATTCCAAAAACACGCATAGAAATCGTTGTAAAGGATGAAGGTGTTGACACTATTGTTAATGCAATTAAAGAAGGTGCTCACACCGGAAACATCGGGGATGGAAAAATATTCATTTATCCGATGGATAATGTTATAAGAATTAGAACCGGTGAAGAAGGGGATGATGCCGTGTAAATCATTCCTATATCGTATGGCACAATGGAAATAATGTAGTCTACATTATTTCCTCCCTTTTTTTTATCTATCAATAAGAAATAACCACACCATTGATGTCAGAGATATCAACCCATGTTGTTATCCCTTTAACTTCATACAATACTCCGTTTTTATATTCGTGTCTCACGTTTTTGTTGTCACTTTCTAGATAGATATTATCTCCGTCAATATCCCCAACTCTTTTGATGATGCCGCCGTATTCATCGGAATCGGCAACAACTATATCCCCAACATGGATGTCTTTGGATTTGTTTAAAAGGACTTTTTGCCCATCCTGTAGGGTTGGAAGCATAGATGTTCCGTCAACGTAAACGATGACCGGAATTTGGTCTTTGCCAATGCTTGAATCCACACTGATTTTAGGGTTTTTCAAGCCATATCTGCTGCAAATATCGTTAATTCCGCTTTTTAATGTGGTGATATTTGAAGTTGTATCATTCATCGAATCTAAAGTGTAGCCACAAATTTCATTGTTTAAACTTTTCACATCAATGTTGGGATTCATGGCATGTGTTTCAACTTCAACGCCGGCCCCCTCAATGAACAGATTCACACTGCAGGTTGATGTTAAAAATACTGCAAAAAGAGATAAAATTAAAATTATTATTACTATAGCTAAAATAGTCTTTTTAGCCATTTTGACCACTAGTCCATTATATTCAAATCCATGTTCAGCAAGGCTTTCATCGTTTCGATGTCAATCTGCCCCGGTGCTGTGGCATCCCTTCCCGCTGCAAAGGTGATTGGTGAATCAAATTTGGATGCCATGACTCTTGTATAGCTTCCCAAATCCCCCATTGAAATGGCGATTGTGTTTTCACAATGTGAGAGAACAGCAAGGATGGTCAATGTATCTTCCAAATTCTGTGGCATAAAAGCGACTTTTGCAATGTCTCCAAGTTCCTGTTCCTTTTCAACAATGTATGTGATTTCGTCCAATCCGGGGGTTTTTTCAAAATCATGATAGGAAACAATGGTTGTAACGCCGGTGTCATGGATTTTCTTAATATATTCGTCATTGCTTTGAAGTTCGATATCCACATAATCAACTAAAGGTGCACATTCGTATAGTATGTTGATTCTCTCTTCTTCAGAACCTTTAAATGACCCTCCTTCAGAATCAATTCTATTGGTAGCTATCATTGGAAAGTCAATCTCTTCAATGGTGTTTTTTATTTCATCAATATCGGGGTTTTTCAATGCATCAATTCTAAATTCTAATACGTCCGCTCCCTTATCAATGCAGTCTCTAGCTATTTCAATAACATTTTCGCATTTTTCCTGGAAAATTGGAATTGCAATTTTAGTTTGTGAATACATTACTATTTATTATGAGCATTGTCATTTATTAAATTTTCTTTACATTCATATCCAGAGATTTAAACCGTTAAAACTTATTAATTATGAATAACATAATAAATTACAATAAAATATAATATTTTATTAATTTACAAATTCAAGTATACAAGGTGTTATTTTGAAAATTACGGCTATGGGTGCGGATATATCAAAAAATGATGTGTCCTGCAGTTCAATGCTAGTAGAAACTATTGAAAAAAACCTTTATAGAGTTAAAGAACTAGGTGCAAGAGATGTTGCATTAACAAATGTCACTGGGGATGATGTTGTCGTTAGTGCATTTGTCGAAGATGATTTGCTTGAACCTGTCAATGAGGGTATTGTTAATCTTTTGAAGTTAAGTGCAGAAAATTTGGGGGATTTATCCGGCATTTCATCAACTCCCGAAGGGGCTGGTGAAGGAGTTTCTTATGCTGAAGCCAGCATTAGGCCTGATAGATATCCGGATGCTATTGTTTTGGGTTTTGACACATATGGGGGAGAACCATTTGTTGGTGATGTTGCAAACTCTGCTATCGATGCAGCAAAAGGCATGAAAAATTTAACGGATGTGTCAGATTATATTAAACCTGAAACTAGAAAAATACCTGGTGTAGGGTATGTTTCACCGGAAACCGATGATCCAGTTGTTGTTGCAACTGTTGAAGATATCGAATCCGTTGGTGTGATAGCCGGTGCAATGATTGGTGCTGCACTTGGAAATAAGAATACTTATTTAGTTAAAAGAGGAACAACTTGTAATGTATTGCCCGGTAGCGTTATATTTTCTGCTACTGCATTCATGAATGGAAACGTAATAGATTTGGCAGTTCCATTTGAAAATAAGACTAGAATTTTAAGATAGGAGTTATTTATTATGATTTTATTAAACGAGGATACAAAATGTTTAGTTCAAGGAATAACCGGAAAACAAGGTTCATTCCATACAGAACAAATGGTAAAATACAATACTAATATTACTGCAGGTATCACTCCTGGAAAAGGTGGTCAGGACTTTTTGGGAGTTCCAATTTTTAATTCTATAGAAGAAGCAAAAGAAGAAGTGGATATTAATTCTTCAATTATTTTTGTGCCTGCAAGATTTGCAAAAGATGCTGCATTTGAAGCAATAATGCATCTGGATTTGGTTGTTATTATTTCTGAGCATATTCCTGTTCATGACAGTATGAAAATAATGGCATATGCAAAACAGATGGGAACCACCATAATTGGTCCGAACACTCCCGGAATTATTTCTCCGGGTGTTGGCAAATTAGGTATCATGCCTACACATATCTTTTCGGAAGGTAATGTGGGTGTTATTTCAAGAAGTGGTACTTTAACTTATGAGATAGCTAGTGAACTTACAAATGCAGGAATTGGTCAAAGTACAGCAGTGGGAATTGGTGGAGACCCTGTTACAGGAGACAACTATGTTGATATTTTAAAAAGATTTGAAAAAGATGACCAAACTGATGCTGTTGTCCTAATCGGTGAAATAGGGGGAACTGCAGAAGAAAGAGCAGGTAAATTCATTGCTGAAGACATGTCAAAACCTGTTGTATCATATATTGCAGGAAGAACCGCACCACCAGGCAAAAGAATGGGTCATGCTGGAGCCATTATTCAAGGAAATTCAGGTACTGTAGCAAGTAAAACAAAAGCTTTAAATGAAGCTGGCGTTGAAGTAGCTAAAAAACCGTCTGAAATTGTAGATTTACTTAAAAAGGTTATGTAATGACAAATCAGGAAATTATTGATAAACTATCAAAAGGCGAATTGAAATTATATCAGGTTGACAAGTTGGTCAGCGCCAAAGATGCAACCGATATCAGAAGACAATTTTTAGAGCAGAAATATGATATTAAATTGGACAATATTTCCAATTACACTCTTGATATGGAAAGGGCATCTGCAAGAAATATTGAAAATTCAATTGGTGTTCTTCAACTTCCGATGGGTATTGCGGGCCCTTTAAAAATCAATGGGGAATACTGCAGAAGGGAAGTATTTGTTCCACTCGCAACTTCCGAAGGGGCTCTTGTTGCGTCAATAAACCGGGGTGCATCAACTATCACCGCATCAGGCGGTGCAAGTGCAAGGGTCATTTCTGATATCATGACAAGAGCACCAGCCATTAAATGTGAAAATGCAGGTGACGCTTTTAAAATCAAGCAATGGTTTGTAGATAATTTCCAGGAGCTTAAGGAAATCGCCGAAAGTACAACTTCCCACGGCAAATTAATAAAAATTGATCCTATCCTAATTGTTGGAAATTATGTTTATCCACGTTTTGTTTACTCTACCGGTGACAGTATGGGTATGAATATGGTAACAATTGCAACAGAAAAAATTCTGGATAAACTGGCAAATGAAACAACTGCCACACACCTTGCATTAAGCGGTAATGTCTGCGTTGATAAGAAACCGGCGGCCATAAACATTGTTGAAGGAAGAGGCAAAAGCGTTGTGGCAGATATTTTAATACCTAAGGATATCGTATCTAAAAAACTTAAAACAACTGCAGAGGTAATTGTTGAAGTAAACATCGCAAAAAATTTAATCGGTTCTGCAGCTTCAGGCAGCATGGCATATAATGCCCATTATGCAAATATGGTTGCAGCGATATTTTTGGCAACCGGTCAGGATGCCGCTCATGTTGTTGAAGGTTCTCTTGGAATCACTACAGCTGAAAGCAGAAACGGTGATTTGTATTTCTCAGTCAACTTGCCTGATTTGCCTGTAGCTACTGTTGGTGGGGGAACCAGCTTGGAAGTGGCTCATGAAGGATTAGAGATATTGGGTGTTGCAGGTTCCGGCAAGGCTCGCGAATTTGCAGAAATTGTTGCAAGTACTGTTTTGGCTGGAGAATTATCTCTTCTTGGTGCACTTGCAGCGGGGCACTTGGCAAGAGCACATCAGGAACTTGGAAGAGGATAATATGGATGATTTTTTAGATGAATTATATCCTGAAATCACCCTTGAAACCGATGATATAATAATGAATTTAACCATTAAGAAAGATTATTCTCAAATTGAAGATTTGGATAAAAGGAAAGAGGAATTCATCAATGATTTGAAGGCTTTTATAAAAGAGTTTGAAGAAACTCCCGAATCTGATGATTTTATGAGATATTATGAATGATTAGTAAGTCAAAATCAAGCAGAATACTTCAGGTAATGCGTTTACAGAGATTCGGGTGTTGAAATACTTGCTGGCATGGGATTCTCATTAATGGCTTGCATGGGGATTGTGAGAAAAATATGGTTGGATATTGATTAACCATCCTCTTTATTTTTTAATAAAATTTATTCATACTTTACTTATTTTTGTACAAATTATTCAGTATTCACATTTCATTTGAAAACAAATATATGCTAATTTTGCCATTAATACAGCATGATGCCAACGATGATAAAGATAATGCCGTGCATAAATGACATCTCAGCTGGAAATAAGATACCATCAAGTTACAACTCCCAATCAAGTCACGTATACACGGTATATAGTGCATCCGACATGAAAATAATATGCCAATCCGTTGCATTCAATCTCAAAGCATTGATGGACCTTTTCAAACTTAACCTCACAAACGGGCATCTGAAGGTATATGTTGACGGCACACAGGTATTCGACGGCGATGTGGATGACAATCTGTCAAGGGCAATCTTCGAAATCATTGAAAAATTCCTCGGAAAACACGAGATAACAATAGAGTTCAAAGACAGCAACGGAAACACACAAAAATACAATGAGACAATAATAATTGAATAAACCATTAAATTATTATTCTGTTTTTTTTTTAATTCTAAGAGTTTTTAATATAACTATTAGGTGTGGGGGGTCTGAATTTTTTAGTTGTCAGGTGTTGCCGCTGGATGTTACTTCTCTTCTTTTTTCTTTTTAATTAGATCGTTCACTTTAGCGAATTTGCGGTCAACATGTTCATTTACTATTGAAACAGCCAAAGTGGCCGTACCGACACCGGATAATATGAAACCGCTCCATGCCAATACCAACGAATTAAGTTTACCTATTATGTTTTTTCCTGAAGCATCAAAGCTGTTGCTTGTGAATGCATTGGAAACCATTGTTATGGAGTCCATAGGAGAAACGTTTTCAACAACAAGGGTAAATAAAAAACTAACGAGTATTATTGCAAATAACAATATTATGGTTATTCCCAATCCGTTATTTTCAGTATATTCAACAAATTTACGGAAGTAAACTTTAATGAAATACAAATATCCGATAATATGGGTCAAATCCAATAAAACAACAATGCTGTCTCCAAACAATAATCCTGTTATAGAACCGAATGGGATTAAAAGAAACAATAACACTTTATCTTTTAGGGAATCCTTGTCCATTCTAAGAGCAAGATATAGGGAAACAATAATATCCAAAAGATATACGAAATAAAAACCTTCGTTCCAGTCAAAGGTCAGATATAGGCAGATCATGATAATGACCAATATCACTATCAAGTAAAAAACCTGCTTTAATAAGAATACCTCATCAGAAGGGAAATATTCTTGAGGATTTGAAAGCCTAGACCTTTTAAAACGAGCGATTAACCTGCCTTTATTAACAATATATTTGACAATATACACTAAAGCAGCGAAAACTCCAATCGCAACCAATATTTGGAAAATAGTAATAAATATCCATTTGATGCCCATTATTCTTCCTCACCTTCTTCAATCAATTCTATTAATTCTTCAAATCTCTTGTTGAAATGCCTAATTAGAAGCGCAGCCGTTAATGTTGCAGCACCTACTCCGGAAAGGATATATCCTCCCCAAACCAGCAATAAACTATTCATTTTGCCGGGTATGGTATCTCCAAAAACAGAATATCCATTGCCTGTAAATTGATTGGAAACAATTACAAGGGAATCTAAGGCATTCTCGCCTTCAGCATATTGTGTTATGAAAAACCCTGCGAAAATTACTGCAAATAACAATATTATAGTTATCCCCAAAGCGTTTGAATTAGTATATTCTACAAATTTATCGAGGTTAAGCTTTGCGATGTATATAAAGATGAAAGCATGAAGGAAATCTGCTAAAATCACTAAACTGAGGCCGAATAATGGATAGACTAAAGATCCATATGGAATCAATATCAGCCAGACAACTCTATTTTTCCAAGTACTCATATCCAATGTGATTGCAAAGTATAGTGAAAGCGCAATGTCAAATATTCCAAAATAATACAAATCGTTTCCGGAAACCATAATGGAATAGAAAATATTTACAACACACAATGCCATCAAAATCAAATAATAAACCTGTATTAAAGTATGAACCTCATCTTCCGGCAATAATTCATGGATATTTATGGAGTTTCCATACTTATTTTTTAATGTATGGTAAATGACCTTGCCTAAAATGGTTAAAACCAGAAAGATAATAATTACTATGGATAATTGAAACAAAGTACTAGCAAATATTTCCATATGTTCACCAATTAATGTTTATATTATAATAACTATTAATATTTTAGGAATTGAAAAAATAAATAATTATTTAATAAATCATTAATATAAATATTACATGTCTTTAAGTAGATAATTACCGTGACGGCATCATTTCCAATTAATTTTATTGGGAGGGCATTGGTAATAAATATTTTAGGTGATTTAAAATGGAATATGAAGTAAAAGGTGGTGCTTTTCCTATTGTAATATGCACATTACAAAAGGGAGAGACAATGAAAAATGAAACAGGATCAATGGCATTCATGACATCAGGCATGAACATGGATACTAATACTGGTGGAGGCTTATTGAAAGGGCTTGGAAGAGCATTGGCCGGAGACACAGTGTTTTTAAATTTCTTCACTGCTGAATCCGACGGAGAGCAAATTGGATTTTCATCATGCACTCCTGGAAAAATCATGCCTATAAGATTGAATGGGTCAAATACAATTATCGGTCAGAAAAATGCCTTTTTAGCAGCTGAAGAAAGTGTCGATGTTGACATATACTTTAGGAATAAGCTTGGAACCGGGATATTCGGTGGTGAAGGTTTCATCCTTCAGAAATTCACCGGAACCGGTATGGTATTTTTAGAAATTGATGGGGAGGTCATTGAAAAGGACTTGGCTCCTGGAGAAAAAGTGTTGGTGGATCCGGGCCACATTGCCGCAATGGAAGAAAGCGTTGAGTTTGACATTGAAAGAGTCAAGGGAGCTAAAAATATATTGTTTGGAGAAGGACTGTTCTTCTCAAGATTAACCGGACCGGGTAAAGTGTGGATTCAAACAATGCCTATATCCAAATTGGCCCAATCAATAATTCCTTTCTTGCCGGAACGCACTGAATAACAATTAGAAAGAGTTTATTTTTACAATAAACTTTTTTTCATCTTATTTTTAAAACCAGACACCTGATTTGAATTGATTTTGGTTTCACTTAGAAACTTAACGTGTTTTTCTAAAAAAAGTTTAGATATTCATTTTTTGATAAAAAAAGAAAAAAAGAAAAAAGATTGGTTCGATTATGCTGCTTCAGAGTATAATAAACCAATAGCTCTATTGTAGAAGAATACAAAGTAAACTGAGAAAATACCTAATAAAACACTACCAATGGTACTATTCCAGTTAGCAATGAATACGAGAATAACTGCAACGATTACTAAGATAACGAAAATGACAAGAACAGTTGCAATTATTTTACCTAATCCTACTCTGGAAATGTCTCCAATAGCTTCTCCAATAGCTAAAGCATCACCTAAATTATCAGTTTTTGCTAATCTACATTTAGCCATAAAGTTAGCCAAAGCAAATACGATGACTAAGATTATACTGATTATGGTAAGTATCCAGTCTCTAAGGAAAAGACCTAAAACGAAAATAATAATTGCAGGAATAATGTAATATACAATGCTAACAACAATTAATTTGAAAGCATTTGAGACCTGTCTTCCGAAGTCTATTCCAGGACTGTCAGCTCTTCTTTCAATACCGAATTTTATAATGTCTAAACCATACCCTTCAATCAAGAACAGTACAATAACAAAAACAATAATTCCAACAATAGTCAGTCCGCCAAGAGTATATCCGGCCAAACCTTTTGAAGAGAATGAAGCTGCAAGTGAGATTACAGATGCACCTCCGATAATTCCGGCTATTATGGCTAAAACTGCATATAAGACTAATGCTTTAATATTACTAAAAGGATATGCTATAGCATCTCCTATTATATCTCCTACACCCATGTTTATCACCTTTTTTTTTTTATTTTTTATTTAATTAATAAATTGAAACTCATATGAGTTAAAGTTACTTTTATTACTCAATCCATATAAATATTGCGATAAAATTTTGCTTTTTTTGAAATAAAAGTGAGAATATGCTATTTGATTGTATAATTCCTAAGTCTGTATTTTTTTAGACTTTGTTGAGAATAAAGTTAAAAAAGAAAAATGGTGAGAAATATATTCTCATTTTATTAAAAAAAGATATTAATATTCTGACATTTACTGAAATTAATTACAAAGGATTAGGCTTTTGCATTCCAGCTTTCAATTTTGTCCTTATCGTCAATATAGGCGATGGCCAAAATAAGCATGACAACATGCAAAGCAACCAGAATCAATGAGGTCTGGTTGAATGCTACAACTGATGAGGTATTGTGTTCTATGGCGCCTCCTGCCAAAACGGCCACCATCACAACGACTATTGATGAGCCGATTGCTGCAAAAATCTGCCTTAGAGTATTGTTTACTGCAGTTCCGTCCTCCACCTTGTCGGACACCATGGTCAAGGTCCATGTTGTTGCAGGCATCAGTGCCAGGCCTGTACCGATTAGACGGATTGACTGGGTTATGGCCATGAATTCAAAGGAGGAATCCTGGGTATAGAACATCATGGTTGCAAATCCTATTATGGAAACAATACATCCCATAATCAGGACCTTCTTGATTCCTATCCTGTTTGTAAGCAATGGGCCCACTATATTAAAGACAATTATCAGCAATCCTCCAGGAAGCATCACGGAGGCGGAAATAATTGCGGAATTGTAGGCCACGCCCTGAATGAATATGGGGATAAGTGCACTACATCCGTTCAAACATGAAAAGAGAATGCAGATGAATGTTGTGCCCACCAGAAAATACCTGTTTTTAAGTATGGACAGGTTAATCAAAGGCTTTTCCAATTTTGATTGACGCTTTATAAATAGTATTAAAGTTATGATTCCAATGATTATCGGCAAAATTACTAGATGATGTGCAAATCCATAATCCGCAACGTTTGTAAAGCCAAGCATCACTCCTGCACATCCAATCACCGACAATATGACTGATAAATGGTCTAGAGGATAATCTTCAGTGGGAGTATTGTCCTTTACAAGGAATATGCCTAAAACCAAAATGACTATTGTGGCATATGTGAAAAATGAGAAAAGTTCCCTCCAGCCGTATAATGTTATTACAAATCCTCCTATGAAAGAACCTAAAACGGGAGCTATTGCAATAACCAAGCCGTATAGTCCCATATAAGTCTGCCATTTCTCTTCAGGAATGGTTCTCAAGAGCAAAATCTGGACATATGGCATTATGATGCCGTTTCCAATGCCCTGAAGAACCCTGCCTAGGATCAATACGATTAATGAAGTTGAAAAATAACATATGATAGACCCTAAAAGAAATATGATTAGTGAAAAGAAGAATATTGTCCTTGCACTGAATCTTCGGGATATATACGCGCTTAACGGAATCATTACGCCTACAACAAGCAGGAATGCTGAATAGGACCATTGTGCCTGTGTTGATGAGACTGAAAAGTCACTCATCAGATAAACGACACCTGTTGTAATAATTGACTGGGCTATTGTTACCAGGCTGGCCGCCAAGATGAACAGAACCAATAGCCTCATCCGACTGTTTAATTTTACATTCATTTTTTCACTAAATTTAGATTATGGCTATAATTTTGTAATGAATATTATTAATTTTTTTTGCTAAAAAACTGTATTTTGTAATTGTTTGAATATCATATTTTTTAAATCAATCCAAACTAATATAAAATGCTTAAATAACGATTTTTCACATATATTAATATGTGATAATTATGAAGGTTTTAAAAATTTTGATTGTCATGCTTATTTTGATAATGTCAGTGGGGGCGGTCTGCGCAGCGGAAAACATCGCCGACGATGCAATTGGTGATGACAGCAAAGAAATATTAGAAACGGTTCAAGAGGATATCACAACTGATGACAGTGCGGATATTCTTAAAACCACTCAGAATGACATCTACACGGCAAGTGATGATTCATTCACAAACTTGACTGAGGAAATAAAAAGTAAAGATGTTGTGGATTTAACTCACGACTATAAATTCAACAACGAAACCGATGACGATAGCGGAATTGTTATTGAGAAAGATAATTTTGTCCTTAACGGTAACGGTCGCACAATCGATGGAAACAACCAATCAAGAATATTCTCCATTACCTGAAATAATATAACATTAAATGATTTGATTTTAATCAACGGTAATTATGAGGTTGCTGCCGGAATGCGTGCTGTTGGAACAATAACATTAAATAATGTTACTTTCATCAACAATTATGCAAAGGATCAAGGGGGAGCCATAGCAATTCGAGATGGCACCATCCTTATTTGTAATGATTGTAAATTTATTGATAATTATGCTCAAGGTGGATCAGCTATTCTTGATGCGGACAGTGAAGTGAGGCTTTACAATTCATACATAACCTCAAAAAATTTCGGTAAAGCTTCTCAAATTCTCCTTTCACCAAGCACTGAACTTACACCAACTGAAATTTATATAGAAAACACTACTTTTGCCAATATTAGTGCATCTTATGCACCAGCATTATATCTTAAATCTTCTAAAGCTTCAATAATCAATTCCACATTCGTTAATTTAAAAGCCAATATTACTGCAGGTGCAATTAGTACTAAAACTGGTGGAGAACTATATATTAAAAATTGTGAATTTGTAAATGTCACCTCTTCTAAAAATGGAGGAGCCATTTTTGCAGATGTCACTGGAGATGATGAATATACAGGCACAATAACCATACTTGATACTAAATTTAAGGATACATATTCTGAATTTGGTGGAGCCTATGTCCAATTGGGCGGAAATTTCGTTTTAACCAATACAGAATTCATAAACTCACATGCCGAATATGAGGGGGGTGCAATTTACATTTCACATACGAATACTGCAATCAATAATTGTACCTTTGATTCAAATGGTGTCAGCATTATTGAAGGATATCCAACCTATGGAGGTGCAATATTCTGTGATAAGAGTACATTAAATATAACCGAATTTAAATTTTTCAATAATGATTTGGCAAGTGCAGGCAGTGCAATATATGCATACGATACCTCATACAACATCAAAAATTCAATATTTGATAACAATACAAACCCTATCTACACTGTTTTCGATGGAGAATCCAATTTGGATAAAAGCAATGTTTTCAGTAATGACGAGAATGTCTCAACAAACAATAAATATTATGCAACTATAATGACCGGACAAGGCATGCAATTGGTACTGCTTAACAATTCAATCAATACCACTGTCATTCCAGACAGCTTTGACTTACGCGATTACGGATGGGTTTCATCCGTTAAAAATCAAGCATGGATGGGAGCCTGCTGGACATTCGGAATGACAGGTACCATGGAATCAGCATTGCTGAAAGCCGCAAACATCACAACTGATTTCTCAGAAAACAACATGCAGAATACCATGCTGAAATATTCAATTTACGGTGGCCCTATAGTGGAAGGCGGAGCCAACGTTCTTTCCACAGCTTACTTGTTGAGCTGGCTTGGAGCATTCACTCAGGATGCGGATACCTATGATGAAATGGGCAAACTCTCACCTGTAATCACAACCCTGAATGATATCCATATTCAGGATGTGATGTTCACACCTAACAAGGAGATACCAGACGGCACATTACTTAAATTGGCAATCATGAAATATGGTGCTTTGGACGCGGCATTTTTCGGGCAAGCAACATTTGATGAGGTAAATCCTTATTATAATCCTGAAACCTATGCACATTATGTTAATGAATCTAGAAATCCATCTCATGATATTTCAATTATCGGATGGGACGATAATTTTGATGCAAGCAACTTCTTGATTACACCTCCCGGCAACGGCGCATGGATTGTCAAAAACAGTTATGGTACTGAGTGGGGAGACAATGGATTCTTCTATATTTCATATTACGATAAGACATTACTGAACTCTAAAGATGTGACAAATTATGCTACTTCAATAATAGTTGAAAATACCGAACCATACAATAAAAATTACCAATATGCTCTTATATGGGGGGGGTGAATTTAAATCAAGCAATCAAAATGTAAGTTATATGAATGAATTTGAAGCATTGGATGATGATTTGATTGCAGCTGTCGGAACATACTTCGAGAAGGAGGGTATCGATTATACAGTCGAAATTTATGTAAACGACGAGTTGAAATTGACCCAAACCGGAGTGTCACCATACTTCGGTTACCGCACAATCAAGCTAAACAAATACATCCCAATTAGGAAAGGCGATGTTTTCAAAGCAGTGATAACTTCAGATTCTGCACCAACCGTTAACTTAACCAATGTCAGGTCACATTACACTCAAAATATGTCATTCATATCCTTCGACGGAGAACCTATGAAAGATTCCTATGACTTAGGCTACATTGTATGTTTAAAAGTATATACTGTTGCAAATCCAACATTTTCCGAATTGCAGGAAGCTATTGCAGATTCAACAGAAAACCATTTGGATTTATACTGTGATTATGAATTCAACAACGGCACTGACAACAGCACTGGAATTTTAATCAGCAGGGACAACTTTGTCATCAAAGGTAACGGCCGCGTGATTAACGGTAATAATCTTTCAAGGATATTCAACATTACTGCAAACAACGTAACATTAAACGATTTGATTTTAACCGGAGGTAATGCCGAAAAAGGTGGAGCAATCTATACCACTGGATTATTAACATTGAACAATGTCACTTTCATTGAGAACTATGCAAGTAAAAATGGTGGGGCAGTAGCAATCTACGAAGATGAAACCATTAACTGTAACAATTCCCAATTCATTGACAATTATGCGGGTGAAGGTGGATCATCAGTTGTAGTTGCAAAAGGAAAACTAAACCTTTATAATGCATGCATCACCTCAAAAGTATATGCTAAAGCAGGTCAAATCATGGGCTCCACAGGCGCCAGATTCTATCTCGAAAACATTACCTTTGCCAATACCACAGCCACATATTCACCTGCAATATACCTTGTAGGTTCCAAAATTAGAATAATCAATTCCAAATTCATTAATCTAAAAGCTAATATAACTGCAGGTGCAATGAGCCTTAGGGAAGGCGGTGAACTCTACATTAAGAATTGTGAATTCATAAACACTACCTCTTCCAAAAATGCAGGTGCCGTCTATGTAGACATTACTGGATATGCTCCGGACAATGAGGGTAATGTGACAATAATCGATTCCAAATTTAAGGGCACCTCCTCAGGGTTTGCTGGAGCATATGTCCAATTGGGCGGACAGTTCTGGCTTAACAATACAGAGTTCATAAACACTCACGCCATCTATAATGGAGGGGCAATCTATCTTTCATTTACAGAAACTGAAATCAGCAATTGTACTTTCGATTCAGATGGTGTTGAGGTTATTGAAGGTTATCCGACCTATGGCGGAGCAATATTCTTAGATATATCTACATTAAATATAAATGACTCCAAGTTTTTCAACAACAATGCTAGTGCAGGATCTGCGATTTATGCATATGACTCTTCATATGACATTAGGAATTCAGTATTTGAAAACAATACAAACCCGATTTACTCTGTTTTTGACAAACAAATCAATATAGCTAGAAGCAATGTTTTTGTTAATGACGATGATATCTCACTAAACAATACATATTATGCGACAATAATGATTGGGGAAGGTCTACAATTAACATTACTTAATAACACCATTAATGTCACTACTATTCCGGCCAGATTTGATTTGCGTGACTGGGGATGGGTATCACAAGTCAGGAACCAAGGATGGATGGGTGCCTGCTGGACATTCGGAATGACCGGCGCATTAGAATCAGCATTATTAAAAGCTACAGGAATTCCATTTAACGTTTCCATGAATAATATGAAAACTGTGATGAAGTATTCCCTTTGTGGTGCTTTGGAAGTAGCTGAAGGTGGAGCCAATCTTGCTGCTTCAGGTTATCTGTTGAGCTGGCTTGGAGCGATTCCATATGACGCCGATACCTATGATGAGCTTGGAAAAATTACAATGCCAATCACAACCGGCCAGGACATCCATGTTCAGGATATGATATTCATACCTAACAATGAAATCCCTAACGGTACACAAATGAAACTGGCAATCATGAAATACGGATCTCTGGATGTGTCCTTTTTCGGGCAAGACACATTTGATGCGGAAACTCCTTATTATAATCCAGAAACCTATGCACATTATGTCGATGCGCCTGAAAATGGAAACCATGAAGTATCCATTATCGGATGGGACGATAATTTCCCAAAAGAAAAATTCCTAATCACACCTCCTGGTGACGGTGCATGGATTGTCAAGAACAGTTATGGTACTGAGTGGGGAGACAAGGGATTCTTCTATATTTCATATTATGACCAATCACTCATACCATATACTCCAGGCATGGTCGTTAATTACGCCGCAGCCACCATAATCGAAAATACTGTGCCATACAATAAAAACTATCAATATGACATTACATGGCTTTCCAATTCTGAGCCAAGTGATGGAAATATAAGTTATATGAATGTATTTGAAGCATTGGATGATGATTTGATTGCTGGTGTCGGAACATACTTCAACCAAGAGGGTGTCAATTACACCGTTGAGATTTATGTCAATGATGAATTAAAATTAACTCAGGATGGTGCATCATCATATTACGGTTACCACACAATCAAATTGGATAGTTACATACCAATCAAAAAAGGAGATGTATTCAAAGCAGCAATAACCTCAAATTGGGTACCATACCTTCTTTTAGAGGATACTAGGGTTCATTATACTCAAAACATTTCATTTGTCTCATTTGACGGAAAAACCTGGCAAGATGCTTATGACTTAGGCTATATTGCTTGTCTAAAAGTATACACCGTTGCTGACGACTCTAAAATCATCAATAATGAAAACATCACTGTTGACTATGGCAGTGAATCATACTTCACAGTTCAGGTTGTGACTGCTGATGGCCATGCAGTTGGTGAAGGTGCAGTTGTCAATTTCACAATCAATGGAAAAGCAACTGCAGCAATAACTGATGCTGAGGGTATTGCTAAATTTGAAATAACTGAGGTTCCAGGCACCTATGATGTAACAACCACCTACAACGGTCAAACCTATAAGAATAAAGTTACTGTAAATAGATTAGAAAGTATCCTGTCTTCCAATGATGTTTCCGCCATCCATAATGTCAGTTCCAGGTTGTATGCCACCTTGACTGATGCGGATGGTAATGCTATTGTTGGTGCTAAGGTCAATCTGGTCTTAGGTAGTATCAATAAGACTGTGAAGACTGACAGTAAAGGTAGGATTTCTGCGTCCACTAAGAATTTGGATGTGGGTGATTATACTGTTGTAATCACTTTTACCGGTGATGAGTTTTATGCTCCTTCTAAAACCACTGCGAATGTGTTTGTGAGGGATGTCTCTGTCTTATCAGCCAATGATGTTTCTGCAGTCTATAACGTTAGTTCCAGGTTGTATGCTACCTTGACTGATGCTGATGGTAATCCTGTTGTTGGTGCTAAGGTCAATATGGTTTTAGGTAGTATTAATAAGACTGTGAAGACTGATGCTAAAGGTAGGATTTCCGCATCCACCAAGAATCTGGATGTTGGCGAGTATACTGCTGTAATCACATTTGCCGGTGACAGTGTCTATGCTCCTTCAAAAACAACCGCCAAAGTCCTGGTAAAAACAGGAACCGAATTGACAGCCAAAGACATTGTTGCCGAGTATAACGTCAGCTCCAGATTATATGCGACATTAAAAGATACAGGCGGCAACATCATCACAGGCGCCAAGGTCAATCTGGTATTGGGCAGCATCAACAAAACAGTCAAGACAGACAGCAAGGGAAGGGTTTCCGTTTCCACAGTGTCATTGGCTCCGGGCAACTACACTGCAAGGATTTCCTATGCCGGCGATGATACCTATTATAAGTCAAGCACAACCGCCAAAGTGGTTGTAAACAAGATTCCAACCACATTGACCGCAAAGGACATTGTCGCAAAACAAGGATCCAGCACCAGGTTTTATGTCACATTGAATGACGCTGATGGCAATCTTCTCACAGGCGTTAAAGTTAGGTTAGTTTTAGGCAATATTGACAAGACTGTAAAGACTGATGCCAATGGCAGAATTTCCGCATCCCTTAAGAATCTGGCTGCAGGCAACTACACCGCGACAATCTCATGTGCCGGCACAGAAATATATGGTGCTTCAAGCACAACAGCCAGCGTGGTAATACGTTAAAATATAAAGCGATTAAAAACAGTGATTTTCAGATTTGAAAGGAGATTATTTTTTTTCTCCTTATTTTTTTTATTTTTTCATGCTACAAAAACAGATGCAAAATTAACTTTTATGGGCAATTCTACCATCAATGAATGAGATTCAATTGAAATTAAACTAACAGATAAGAATGGAACACCATTGGTTAACCAATCCGTAAATGTAACAGTTACAGATGAAAATAAAACAAGTGATTACCATTCTGTTGTTACAAATGATGATGGTGTGGTACTTTAAACCTTGATAAAAACACTGGAAACTATAATATCACTACCAAATATTGTGGAAATAAAGATTATAAGGAAAAACACCATATCTCAAAATGTAACCTTAAAACTGCTGAAACTACTGCAGTTTCATCAAGTTCACAGTCCTCAGCACTCCAGTATAGCCTGTATAATTTACCGCCAAGCAATGATTCATATCTAATCATATGTGTTTTTCTATGGCTGGTGTTTGGAGTCAATTTTTTCAAACACTTTTTTAACATTCACTTTTGTTTCAAAACAGCCTGTTTTTTCAAGCAGAACTCCCTGAGGGCAAAAATCAGAAAGCAGCATCATCATCTGATTTAGGTCTTCATGGCAAGCGACACCGACAACCGCCTTAAACTTATTTTCCATAACTATTTTTTTAACAAAACTTGACCCTGGAACAATGTATAGCTTATATCCTAATGGTTCAGCTTTCCTTTTAATAATTCCTATGGAACATAATCCGCATTCTGTGCAATTTAAACCTTCTTTTTGAAGTGTTGCAGGACAATCCCTATGCCTTAGGCAATGGGGCAGAAAAATTAAAGTTTTTTCGGCAGGAATCTCCTTAAATTTTTCCTTATTAATTTCATCCCTGACTTTTATTGCAATGTCATCAATCAGATGCTCATCTAATTTTAGCATGCGGGCTATTGTTTTAAATGGGGAGTATAATAGGTCAACGACAAACAAAACAAATCTGGGAAACTTAATCTGATTTTTTCTGGCTATCAATAGGCCCAATATTAAGACAATGATAAATAATATTATAATGAGGATAGCTACAGAAACCACTAACTGCCCTAAAAAGGTATAAAATGAATCAATAAACATGTTATCTATCCTAGAATTGTTCTATGGTGTAGTTGTCAAAGTCCTTATTTAGTTTAACTCCGGTTTGTGTTTTTGTTATTTCCAGTCCAGATAAACTGTCGCATGAGCAAAGCACGTCCTGTTCTGGGTGTGTTCCAGGTATGATATTACAATTCAAGTTTACTCGCTCACCTATCGATAAAACGGTTTCCAATCGTTTGGTTGAGGGATGGTCTTTATTCAAAATAACTATGGGAGATGATTCCTCTCTGCTTAAATAAGCCTGTGATCTTATGGCTCTTTTATCCTTTTTAAAGTTAGAAACGGCAATTATATCATCAGATTCTAAAAACTGCACTATTTCTTCATTGTCATGGGTTGCTATAAATAACATTTTATTTTCATAAGCTACCTTAACGATTCCGACAATTCCGGTTTCACCTTCAAGAAACAGTATTTCATCATTTTTAAAATCAATATCCATAAAAATCAATTAAAAAATAAAGAAGAGTAAATAAATTTACTCTGCAAGTTCAACGTTGTCACTTTGGCAAGATGGACAAACTACTTTCTTTCCAAGACCTTTAAAGGAATTTCCACAGTCTTTGCAATGATATTTTTTTGTTTTTAATTTTTTCAAATCGATATCGGCCATCGGGCCTCCACTAGAACACATTTAAAATCACCTATAATATTATATATTATATAT
>NZ_JAZRHE010000076.1:0-9865 GCF_045644645.1 Methanobrevibacter sp. | reverse complement strand
ATGTTGTTGTTACTGATGTGTTGCCTGCAGGATTGATTTACATTAAAGATGATTCCAACGGCAAATACAAGAATAATGTTTGGACTATAGGTACTTTGGAAAGCAGGGCTTTCACAACTTTGGAAATTACTACCGAGGTTGTCATATCTAATGCTAATATTACAAATGTTGCTGTTGTGACTTCAGATACACATGACCCTAATGAAACCAATAATGAGGACAATGACACTATTGAAGTTCCTCCTATGGCTGATGTGGAAGTTACCAAGGTTGTTTCTATTCCAGAAGCATTTTACGGTGATGAGATTACTTGGACTATTACTGTTGTTAATCATGGTCCTGATGATGCGGTTAATGTGGTTGTTAATGATAATTTACCTGCTGGTTTGATTTATGTTTCCGATGATGGTAATGGGGCATATGATAGTAAAACCGGTTTGTGGAAGGTTGGTGATTTGCACAGCGGCAGAGGATTGGTTTTAAATATTGTAGCTAAAGTAAGTGTATCCAATACTAGCATTACAAATGTTGCTGTTGTGACTTCAGACACTTATGATCCAAATGAAACCAACAATAAGGATAATGACACTGTCGAAGTTAATCCTATTGTGGATTTAGTGATTAAGAAGTCTGTTGACAATCATAATCCTAAAATTGGAGACATTATCGTCTGGACTGTTACTGTAACCAATAATGGGCCTGACACTGCTGTAAATGCTGTAATGAGGGATGTTATTCCTGCTGGTTTGATTTTCGTTGATAGTGATGGAAATTATGCTGATAATGTTTGGACTATTGGTGATTTGGCTAACGGAAGCAGTGCAACATTAAGAATCAGGACTCAAGTTAATGTTACTGATGCTGTCATTACTAATGTTGCTAATGTGACTTCCGATACTCCTGACTCTGATTTGACTAACAACAATGACAGTGCGACCATTGATGTTGGCCATGAAGCTGATTTGTCTATTCAAAAGATTGTATCCAATCCTACTCCTAATAAAGGAGACATTATCACCTGGACTATTTTTGTGATTAATAATGGTCCTGACAGGGCAGTCGATGTTGTTGTAACTGATGTGTTGCCTGCAGGATTGATTTACATTAAAGACGATTCCAACGGCAAATACAAGAATAATGTTTGGACTATAGGTACTTTAGAAAGCAGGACTTTCACAACTTTGGAAATTACTACTGAAGTTGCCATATCCAATGCTAACATTACAAATGTTGCTGTTGTGACTTCAGACACTTATGATCCTGATAAAACCAATAATGAGGACAATGACACTATTGAAGTTCCTCCTATGGCTGATGTAGAGATTGCAAAAGTTGCTTCAGTTTCACAAGCATATTACGGCGATGAGGTTAATTGGACTATTGTTGTATTCAATAAAGGTCCAGACACTGCCGTAAATGTAATTGTTGAGGATGTTTTGCCTGCCGGTTTGGTTTATGTATCTGATGATGGCGAAGGTGCATATGATAGCAAAACTGGTATATGGAAGGTTGGCAATCTATCAGCTAAAGAATGGGCTGCTTTAAATATCGTGTCCAAAGTTGTAGCATATAACACTAACGTTACAAATATTGCTAATGTGACATCCGACACTTACGATCCTGACAAAACCAACAACGAAGACAATGATACAGTCGAAACCAAGCCGTTGACTGATTTGTCAGTTGTTAAAACAAGTGATAAGGATGAGTATTTCGTTGGAGATATTGCAATTTGGACCGTAACTGTTTATAATGCTGCCAATGGTACTGATGCTACTAAGGTTTATATAGATGACTTTTTCCCAAGTGATTTCTTCGAAATTATCTCCTGGACTGTTAGCGAAGGTACTTTTAAACGATGGATTGGAAATGAATATATGTGGGAAATTGACTCTATGGGCAATGGTACTGATGCTACTTTAACCATTGTTTCTCGTGCTAAAGCTCCTAGAGGAGAAATCTATAACTTTGTACAAACATTCTGTAAAGAGGATGAATGGAATTATGAAAATAACCTCGATGATAAATCCGTTGATGTTGTTGAGATTCCTAATCCGGTCAAGACAGTTGATAATGCCGAGCCTTATTATCATGAGGAAATTCTGTATAATTTAACTATTATTAATGTCGGCACTACTGTTTATACTAACAATCTGACAGTAGTTGACAGTTTGCCGGCAGGATTGGAGTTTGTTGGCGTCGATGGCGTAACCGGTGCTGAAGTTGTAAGCTTTGATGAAAGCACACTCACTTGGGTTTTAACCAATATTGATTCAAAAGCTCCTGCTGTCATTACCGTTAGAGCTAAAGTCAATGAAGTTGGTAGTTTGACTAATAATTTGACTGTTGTTGGTCCTGACGGCACAACAAAAACTGTTAACTGTACAATAAATGTTCCATTTGCAGATTTGGAAGTTGTCAAGTTTGTTTCCAATGGCACTGTCCATAAAGGCGATGCTGTTGTTTGGATTATTGCTGTTACCAATAACGGCCCTAATTTGGCTGAAAACGTATATGTTATTGATATCCTGCCAAGAGGTTTGATCTTCGTAGGTGCTGATGGGGATTATAATCCTGCAACCGGTATTTGGGCTGTTGGTGATTTGGATAATGGAGAGTCCAAATATTTAGTAATTACAACTATTGCTAATATTACTAATGCAAATGTTACTAATGTTGCTGTTGTTAATTCAACTACTCATGATCCTGATTTAACCAACAATAAGGCGAATAATACTACAAGCATTCCTCCTGAAGCTGATATTGGTGTTGTTAAGCAAGTAGATGCTCGTGAATCTGTTAAAGATCAGATTGTTGAATGGACTATTACAATGTCCAATAAAGGTCCTGACAGCGCTGAAAATGTTCTTGTTAAAGATAATTTGCCTGATACATTGATTTTCATTAGTGCTGATGGTGATTATGATCCTGCAACCGGTATTTGGACCATTGATTATTTGGCAAGTGGTGAAGTACGTGTTTTACATATCATAACTAAAGTGAACACTACCAATGAAGTCATTGTCAATAATGTTTCTGTTACTAGCGGTACTTACGATCCGGATATGGAAAACAATAAGGCTAACAATACCACTAAGGTCGGTCCTTTGGCTGATTTGGAAATCGTGAAAATCGTATCCAATTCAAATCCTCATAAGGGCGATGTCATTACCTGGACTATTGCTGTAATGAACATCGGTCCTGATATGGCTGAAGATGTGACTGTTAGTGATAAGTTGCCTGCCGGTTTGATTTTTGTTGGCTCTGATGGGGATTATGACCCTGCAACAGGTATTTGGACTGTTGGAACTTTAAACAACGGAGAATTTAAATTTTTAGTGATTACAACCATTGTTAATATTACTAATGCTAATGTTACCAATGTGGCTGTTGTCAATTCCACTACTCCGGATTCAAATGAAACCAACAACAGGGATAATGACACTGCGGAAATTGAGCCGGAAGCCGATATTGTAGTTATTAAATATGTTTCCGATCAGAATCCTGTTGAAGGAGATATTATTACCTGGACTGTTGTTGTAACCAATAACGGTCCGGATATGGCTGAAGACGTTTCAGTTGCAGAAAACTTGCCTGCCGGATTAAAATTAATCTCTGCCAGAGGTTCTAAAGGCGCATATGAAAATGGAATCTGGACTGTTGGAGATTTAAACAATGATGATGTGGAGGTTTTGGTTTTAACTACTCAAGTTACCGCTTCAAGCGGCGTTATTGAAAACATTGTTGTTGCAACCAGTTCCACATACGATCCAAATGAGACCAACAATAGGGATAATGAAAGTGTAACTCCTGAACCTTCAAAACCAAGTGCTGATTTGGAAATTGTCAAAAAGGCAAATGTTGAAAAGGTTAAAGTCGGTGACAAGATTGTCTGGACCATTACTGTGATTAATCATGGTCCTGGCGTTGCCAAAAACGTTCGTGTAGCTGATGTTGCTATGGGTGATATTGAGTATATTTCATCTGGCGCTTCTAAAGGCTTGTTTGATCCTGTATCCGGTATTTGGATTATTGGTGATATGGAAAACGGTGAGAGTGCTGTTTTAACACTTGAATTTAAGGCGTTGTCTGCAGGTACTGTTATCAATGCTGCTGTAGTTGTCAGTGACACTCCTGACCCTAATGAGGATAACAATAAGGATAAATCTGTTGTCATTGTTGAACCTGTTAGTCCTGCTCCTGCAGCTGCGAAATCTCCGGTTTCAGAGGCTCCTGCCACTATGCATGCCACCGGTAACCCTATTGTAATGGTTCTTTTGGCATTGCTTGCAGTTGTTGGTGTAACATTAAGAAGAAAAGATTAGATTTGGGAAATATAATTATTTTCCCATATTTTTTATTTTTTATGGATTTTTACTGTACGTTTGCTTGCAGAAACCAATCATTATTTTAATTAATTTTGTCCAATAGATTATTTTAATAACTGTTCTTTTGATATAATTATACCATATATATAAAAGAAACCTGGCCGTAAGCGTTAATCTATATGTCACAACCAATTTTAGCAATGGCGATTATGTATACTAAACTTTACTCAATTTTTTAAAATTTATCTTAATTCTCCGCTATTTTTTTTAATCATTTTTATTAATTTCCAAATATTCTTTACCAATGTCCATAATATACTTTATATTTTTAAAAAAAATTATGTAAATTCCAAATAGCAAGATTTATATTCATTTAACTGAATAAATAATCATACATATGTTTGGATTGTAGAAAATATGATTAGGACATGTGTGTTAATGAAAATTTTGTACAAAATAGTATTAAGAATATTTTGAAAAATTTAATGAAAGTAATAAAATTTTTCTATTTGTTTAGAAAAATCTCAAGGCTTTTGACCAACAGTCTTAATCATGTTAAGTCATGATTCAGTTCTAGTGCAGATCTAGCAAAAACTGCATCATTATTCGGCTTGGATAAATTGCTAGGTTTAAGGTGAATAATGATTAAAAAGGTTTTAATAACCTAATGATAATTAAATAGCTATTCTCGTATCGAAAAATCCTTTTTGGTATGTAGTTGATGAAAATCTTGTCAGTTATCTTAAATCGATTTGGTTTATGCATGGCTGATAATAGTTATTTTTTTTACAGATACTTTTTTTTTTATTCTATTGTAAATTTTTACAGCACTTTTTATACTGATATTTTCTACTTGAACATTACTTATATATATGTTAAAAACAAACTATTTTATAGATACAACTGTATCCTTTCATTGATTTTTACGTATATTTTATTACTATTGAAGCAAAATGTTCATTAAATTAAAATTTAAAAATTGAATAAATTTTATGAGGAACATTATGCGATTAAAGAGAAGTTTATTTTTCACTTTAATACTATTTTTTATGATTTTTTCAGTTTCGTTTGTAAATGCAAGTGACACTTCAACAAACGATGTAGACACAAATGAAAGCATGATATTATCTACTGTTCCTGAAGAGAACATACTTGCCGAAAATACGGAAATTATTTCAAATGAGGATTCATCATCTATAGGCCAGACTGATGAATCCCAAAATACAGGGGAAACGGAAAAAAGCGATCAAGCTCAGATCTTGAGTGCGAATAATGATGAATATTTGGCTGATGAACTTGAAATTTTAGCAGCTGTCGATGATGGTTGCTTAGATGATGAAACTCAGATTTTAGCAGCTGTCGATGACGGATATTTTGCTAATGAAAATCAGATTTTAAGTGGTCCCAACGATGAATATTTAGGCCCCGGTAAAACTGTTGGGGATATAATTACTGCAATGCAAACAGTTTCTAATAGGGGTGGAGGTACTGTATACCTTCAGGGAAATTCATTCTCTGGTTCTTATGCCGGTGGTCGAAATCTTAGAATTAGTAATGTTAATGTAGTTGGTGGAAGTGAGTCCAATCCTAATTTAAGAGCTAAATTCACTGATGCCGGTTACAATTTTATTTTTCAAAATGCTAACTTTAATAATGTAAACTTTAAAAATATTGATGTTAACGGTCAGTTCATGTGGTTTCAAGAGGGAGGTTCATATACAAATTCTCATATAACCCAATGTACTTCTGTTAATCAGTTTATCTGCTGTGTTGGTCATAACCATATTCCTTTCCACCTTATTAATGTTAATTTTACTTATTGTAATCAGACTTATTCAGACGTTGATGGAAAACCAAGTGATGGTAATGGCCAATTTGGTGCAATGATGGGCTGTGAAATTAGGGATTGTAATTTTATTAATACAACATCCGGACATCATGGTGGTGCTTTATGTGTTTCCGATAGATCCGACTGGGGTCCTGGAGTAATAAGTAATGGAGTTATTACTACCACTATAACAAATACCAATTTCATTAATATTACCTCCGCATGGTTTGCGATATATCTCCATTCATCTTTTAAGGATTATGAATATTTAACATTGCCTTCTCCAGAAATAGTCGAAAATTGTAAATTCATTAATTGTGTGGCTACTGAAGACTATGGTGCATGTATTGGTATCAGTCAGGATGGTACAATTGTTAAAAATTGTGAATTCATTAATAATACTGGTGGACAGGGTACCGCTATAATGGTTGGTGGAATTAGTAAAGATAAGAATACCATTGATGATATTTCATTTGCAGGTAACAATATTGAAGGAAATAATGTTACTATTCAAGATTGTTATTTCGAAAATAACTTGGCTTATGAACATGATTGTCATTTTCCTCCATACAGTAAAGGAGCTTCCGGAAACGGTGGTGCCATATTTGTTAAAGGTGATAATACAACCATTATAGGCTGTAATTTTACTAAAAATACTGCTGAATATGGTAATGGTGCCGCAGTTTATATTGAGGGTTCCGGAACTAATGTTACTAATTCAAGATTCTATTATCATGAAAGTGACGATGGTGCTGTTTATATAAAAGGGAACAATACAACAATTAGAGGTTCTACTTTTGATTATAATTATGCATATGATAGCGCCGCTAGTGTTTATATAGAAGGGAACGATACAGCAATTGCAGATTCTATCTTTGAGCATAACGAAGCATTTTATCATGGGGCTGCTGTTTATATTGAAGGTTCCAGAACTAAGATTTCTGGTTCTAATTTTACAGATAATGATGCTCTTTTTGGTGCAGCCGTTTATGTAAAAGGTTTGGAAACAAAAATTTCCGATTCCAATTTTACAGATAATGAGGCAGTTCAGGGTGCCGGTGTTTATATTGAAGGTAATAAAACTGTAATTTCTGATTCCAATTTTATAGTTAATAAAGCTACTAGTGATGGTGCTGGCGCTTATATTCATGGGGATAATACTGTATTTTATGATAGTGGCTTCGCCAATAATACTGCTAGGAATGGTGGAGGTATTTATGTTAGAGGTCGAAATACTATAGTCAACGGATCTGATTTTAAAGGGAATAATGTAACCTATCAGGGCGGTGCGGTATACGTCGATGGAAGTAACACTGATTTCAACAACAATAACTTTACTAACAATGAAGCTGTACCTCATGATTCAAGTGAATATTCTGGTCTTGGAGGGGCCGTTTTTGTAATAGGTAACAATACACTTACTACCAACAATGATTTTGAACACAACAAGGCCCGTAACGGATCTGCATTATATTCTACTGGAAACAATTTAACAGTTATTAATGACATATATAGAGAAAATCAGGCATGGAGTTATGTTTTACTGACTGTTGCCGAACCTGATATAAGTCTTTATAATACTTCAGATATAGAAATCGAGGTTGTTCACTATGGTGGGGACAACATGCTTAATGCTATTCACAATAATGCATCTCACGACCAAATCAGATTGAAGAATGTAACCTATGTAAACAGTTATGGCAAAGAGCTACATACACTTGAAAATGAATTCGAATATCCTGTAGATGGTGTTGAGATGAGTGAGGCAGGTACAAAACTGTATCAGGATGACCGTGAATACCACCAGCTTCTTCATATTAATGTGACAGACGAAGAAGGTAACTTAATATATAATACTACTAATATTACAACAAACCTTTATGGTGATATTTATGTCACATTGCCTAAATCCAAATTAGGGGTAGGCAGATACACAGTCAGCGCCTTGCACCCTGACGACTGGAACTACAAGGAAATTAGAAATTACACAACTTTTGAAATTTTCGACCATGTTGATTTGGAGATTACAAAGACAAGCGATAAGGGGGAATACTTTGATGATGACATTGCCATATGGACAATTACTGTTAAAAGCGCCGCTAATGGTACCAATGCAACCAATGTCATTGTAGATGACATATTGCCTTCTGACTTTGAGTTTATAAATTGTACTACTGATAACGGTACCTATAATAGTCACACCGGTATATGGACTATTGGATTCATGGGCAATGGTACTGAAGCTACTTTGGTGATTTATGCTCTTGTAGAAAGTGACATAGAAAGATTGGATCATATTGTTCATATAGACTGTGAGGAAAAAAATGTGGACATGTCTATCGATAGGGTTGTTAGTCCTGAAAAAGATAGGTATGATGAAGGAGATTTAGCTACTTGGACTATTACCGTGACCAATAATGGTGATTATACAATTCATGATGTTGTTTTAATTCATTCATTCCCATTTGAATTTGAGCTAGAGCCACATACAGTTCCTGATGCTTCACAGGGTACCTATGATGATCGTAATCATACATGGATTATTGGAGACATGGTTTCCGGTCAAGTTTCCACTATAGAAATCATTTCCCGTGCAACAATTAATGTTACACATATTACCAATTTAATGGAGCTTGACTATAGGGAAAAACACTTGAATTTAACTGTCAATAAAAGCAGTGACAAAGAGGAATATCATGATGGTGAAGAAGCAACCATTACCATTACAGTTCATAACGGTGAAGGTTGTGAAGCTACAAATGTAGTTTTAAATGATATTCTACAGCATGAATTCGAGTATAAGAGTCATGAAGGTTCCGGTTATGATCCAGATACTAATGTTTGGACTGTTGGAAATATGGGTCTAAATTCTGATGCTCAATTAGTAATTAAAACTACTGCCACAAGACTTTATGGTGATGTTACAAATGTTGCTGTAGTCACTTGCAATGAAGCTGAATGGGATGAAACAAATAATGTAGCTGAAAGGACAGTTAGAGTTGTTCCTCTTCCTGAACCTAAGAAAACAGTTAGCAATATAACTCCTAATTATTATGATGAGGTTGAATATAATTTGACTATTAATAATACAGGAAATTTCCCTTATGAAAAGAATTTGACAGTTATCGATAGCTTACCTGATGGATTGGAGTATATTGGCCTTGTGAATTTAATCGGTGCCAAACCTCTTGGTTTTAAACAAGAAGGTAATAAACTCATTTGGAATATAACCAGTATTAATCCGGGTGTTCCTGCCATAATTACTATTAAGGTAAGGGTAGTTGGTCTCGGTGATCTAATTACAAACAAGACCTTCATTGATAATGTAACTGGCAGAAATGATATTGCCTATATTGGTAATTTGACTAACAATTTAACTCTCATTGGCCCTAATGGTACTGAGAGGACTGTTAGCCGTACTGTATATCCTGTTCCTATTACTGATTTGTCTGTAGATATTGTCAGTGATAAGGATGAGTATTTCGTTGATGATGTTGCTACATGGACTATTACTGTTCATAATGCTGGTAATGGTACTAATGCTACTTATGTCAATTTGACTGATCTCTTCGATGATGATTTCCATGATAATTTTGTGATTATTGGTTGGACTACTGGTAATGGTACTTATGATAATGCTACTGGTACTTGGACCATCGGTAACATGACTAATGGTACTGATGCTGTTTTGGAAATCAAATCTCTTGCT
>NZ_JAZRHE010000075.1:0-12324 GCF_045644645.1 Methanobrevibacter sp. | reverse complement strand
AATGATTATTTTTAAGCAAAATAAATAAGACTAGCACTTGCTAGTCTTATCTGCTAATATGCTCTGCCTGGTTTTAAAATTTTGGCCTTTGCATAATGATTTTTAAAATGATCAATTGTATAGCTGCATGTTTCAAGATATACATTTGAAGCTGTTAGAATCTTAACTCCTTTTACTTCAATATAATGAATATCTTCGATATTATGTTGAGCTGTCATTGTCGCGTCTGTAAATGTTACCTTCTCGCGATTCAAATTTATATCTCGTAAATCTTTTATTTGATCTGCACAACCTTTATAACATCCAGCAATTGTAATTTTTATATCATCTTCTCCGGATTCTTTATACATGTAGCGTTTAGCTCCAAAATGAATAAATTGATCATATTCATGATCTATGACAACCATTCCCGGGCATCTGCCACGATACATATAGCCATTATTCGCACATATTTGCTGTTTCCTTGCGTTATATGCTACAAGCTTACTCTTATCAAGGCCTTTGCCCTTGACGCAATCTGTATCATGATAAATCGGTGTTTTAAAACATAATGATAATTGTTCTAATTCATTCCTACAGCCGGAAACAATCCAATTGCCCCAGGGCGTATAGGTAAAATGTACGCGTTTTTGTGTTTTGAAATAATTATGCAAATAATAATACTTGTCTGCATTCGTATTTTCTTCCTTGATCCATTTCTTCTTTTTCTTGTCGATCTTCCATGTTGGATGGATTATATCAGTCAACATCATTCCGAATATGCTCAACAGCTCGCTTTTTGCGTTCTGGTATAAGTAATCAAATTTAGTATGCTTGAATTTTATATAATCTTCTTTCTTCTTGTAGTATTCAAATATAATGTTTCGCAGCTGATATGGCAAGCGGCCGCGGAATGCTGTATAAAATAAGCCTATTCTATATTTAAAATCATAATGTCGGCTTATTTCTGCAAAATCGCGCTCATTCAAAACAAGCTTTATATTTTTAGCTTCAATTATTCTACCGTTATCTTCTGTTATATATTCCGGCTTATAATCTTTATGTCCATGATTCAATACCCAACTTTTTGAAATGCAATCCCAATTATCGCGATCATGTAGCTTTATATGATCAAAATATATTTCAAACAAGCAACAATATTTTTCAAGATATTCATGAAATTGCTCTTTTGTAAAGCTTTTATGTTCTATAAATTTGCTCATTGGAACATAACTATTTAACATTTCGAATACATACGCGCTGATCATATCGCCGGAAAGCATGCCGAATTGTAATTGATTATATTTATATCTATTTCCATGAGCATTCCCGCCCTTATTATTATCTTTACACATGTCGTATACTTCCGGAGTTAAATCAAGCGTTCTATATGCATATACAAAGCGATCGTCATCCAAACAACCGCGCCGGCATACTCTTCGAACGTAACCCGTAGCGGTTAACGGAATTGATTTTATATTATCATCGTACAAATCAAGTAATTTTTTTACCAGGCAAACAACAGCTTGAAGATCATGAACGAAATAATCTTGTTCTCTAAAATCAAGCTCCGTTACGGTCGTTCGTATCTTCGAATAATCTAAATCAAGATCAAATTTATCCTGGTTGAGCTTTCCAATTTCAACATCATATTTTTTGCAAGCCTGATCAAGTTTCAAATTCGTTAACTTCCTGGAGCAACGAAACTGAATATATGGTATATCATATGTTACAACGTCATTTTTATCAGTTGTAAATGTTTTACAATCTCTATATTTCTCTTCAATAAAATTAAAAATAAACATGTAATCAAAGCTTAAATTATGACAATATATAGCTATATTCAAATTGAACATAGATAAAAATTCAATCAAATTATCAATGAATTCCATAAATTCTTCCATAGTTCGGCCGATTACATAAAAATCATTATTAAAACTAAATCCCCATAGGTAAACGAATGATTGCTTTTTTCCATCTAATACAATATTGGTCGTTTCTGTATCAAATGAGCAAACATAATTTACTATTTTTTTTCCTTCTTTTCTATTAAATTTTTCTTTTTTTAAAGTTTTCATTAATTTACCATATGGAAAGTTAGCTGCGCTATAGGCGTCCACTGTTCCAAACTTCACGCGCTATCTCCTTCCAGTTATCTTTTGTTAATACTTCACTTATTTTTTGATATCCTTCAAATTCTTTTTCGTATCTAGCTTCTACCGCTTTACAATGATTCATAAAAGCTTCAAATGCTTCATTATCTTCCATCCAACGAATTTGATTCATTGTTTCCGAATCGTAATAATATCCAGCTATTTCTTGCCACGGTCTTGAATCAATATTATCAATCCATTCATCATAATTTTCATCAATTTCATCTACTGGAATATTATCTCTCTTTGCTTCTTCTCTCCATTGCTTGCGCTGCTCTTTCCAGCCTTTTACGGTTGAGCTTTTTAGATTTCTTATATAATCCAGCTGCTCCAGGTAAGTCAAAAGCTCGTCTTTTTTCATTTTCGATTTACCAACTGTTTTATATTCTCCGGTTTTTTTAACTTCCGTAAATATTTCTTTCATAAGTTGGAAAGCCTGGTTTGATCTTACTTGTTTTTCACCATGCAAAGCTTTGAAAGAGCGAAGCAAGCTTTTTTCTTGCTTCGCTATAGCTTTCAATAATTCTTTTCTAGTCAATTAAATACCCCCTTTTTTATTTACGCGCCCATAGTTCCCCCATTGTTTCTTTTTTTTCTTCTTCTTCTCCTTCTTTTTTCTGATCACGTTCCGCCAGCATTTGCTCAATATCTTCTTTTGTGAGCTTTTGCTCTTCTTTCTTTTTTTCTTCAGCTTCTTTTTTTCTTTTTTCTTCTTCTTCTTTTCTTATTCTTTCATTTTCCTTGAATTCAAGTTCAAGTTTTGTTTCTTCTTCAGCTTCTTCTTTTACAATCTTCATTGCTTCTTCCTTATCGAATCCGCATTCAATTAGCTGCTTCATTCTTTCAATATCCATTTTTGCCATTTTTTTATTCTCCTTTTATATTATTTTTCTTGAAAATATTATCAATAATACTTCCGCAATTCATTTTGTTAACCCAGTGAAACATATAATCATAATATTCGCCATTTACAACTTTATAATATTCATTATGCAAGCTTGCGATTATTTCCATCAAATTCCAGATCATATCTTTTAAAGTATCTTCGTCGTGAAGCATATAGTATTCTTCATTTCCGAATACATTATTAATCAACCATTTTGTAATTTCTTTTTCACTGGCTTCTCTTTGATTATCCAACATTTTGAAAATTATAGTTTGTAAAATCAAAATAGATTTACAGTTTATAATCAATGGAATTAGATCCATTTCTTCAATATTCTTTTTTTCTTCAATCATTTCAAGCGTTTCTTTATATTCTTGAGCTGCTTCACGTTCTGTTTTTATAAAATCCAGGTCGCGAAAATATTCAAAAGCTGAATCATTATCAATTTTTATTATATTATCAATTTCGCCTTCCTGGTATAATGATTTTATTATTTTTTTAACTTTTTCACTCGTCATTTTTTTCTCCTATTTCCAGCTATCAGCTATTGGTTCATTTAATGAGCTACATCTTAAATATTTAAATTCTTCTAATTTTACATATAAAGTTGAATACATTTCTTTTTTTAAAGTTTTGTCATAACTTTTTATACTTATTCTAAAAAATTTACCATATTCATTATAAGCAATATCTTGTTTTATAACGCTCTCCATAGCGAAAATTTTTCCATCATTAAAAATAACTTGTAAAACATTATTTTCAGGAAAAACTAAAATATCATTACTCATTTTTTTCTCCTTAATTTTCAATTATTACATGATCAATAGTTTTCATTTCATAAATATATCTATGAAGTATATCATTCAACATTTCTTCAATAATTAAGCTCTCAATTTCATCCAACGAAATATCAATATACATTTTTGTAATACATTTATGATCGTAATGAATAAATTTATTTTTTTTGGGATAAACTTTTACTATCAATTACTCTCCTTTCTGGAATTCGTCCGATCTAAACTTGACAGCTACACGAGCTATTTCTTCAATTGGTTCTGTTTCATAATATCCAATGAAATCAATAAATAAATATCTTTTCAATTCATTATTATCTTTTGATAAACTCGCCATTTTATCTCTTAAATTTACAACGTGATCATATTCAATTTTTTTACCATCATTTTTATAAATTCTTACAAACATTTTTTACTCCTTCCAAAACAAAAAAAGCGCATGTTTTTTTTATTCATGCGCTTAAATACTTCCTGGTCTATTTAATTTCTTCTATTGATTCAATATATTCTTCTTTGAATGAATCCCATCCGCTTGTAAATGATCCATATTCATTCATTGAATGAATATATAAATATCCATCTTCAAAAGAATATTCATGAACAAAATTAAATATCATGTTTCTTCCGGTTTTAAAATTAACTTTAATCTTTTTCATAGTTTCCACCTTTCTCAACGCTTTGCGTTGCCTTTATTTATTTATTTTGTACTTTAATTATAATACTTTTTGGCATATTTTTGAATGATATTTTTTACCTATTTTACTATATTTACTTGATTTTTTTTATATGATTTATTTTGCTATTTTTGGCACTTTTTTTGATATATTTTAATATAAAAAAGAGAGCTTGAAAGCTCTCTTTTACAAAAATAAATAAATAAAGTTTTTAATGGAAACTTTAAAATAAATATATGTTAAAGGGTAAAGGCTGACCAGGCCACGCGAAGCTGCTTTCGCATTCGCCTTCAGGGCGTAGGTCGCTCCGCGTCCCTAAAACTTTCCGGGGAGAGCCTGGCTTTCCGCCACCAGGCTCCAGCAGTCAATGTGTTCGTAGAATCCCATGTTTACAAAAAACACATTACACCTATATGGTAATTTAATTTTAACACTTGATTTTTAAAATATCAAATATTTTTTTCTTAATTTCATAATTATCAAAGATTAAATCTTCATTTAAAATTGCAATGTAAAAAGGTTCTCTATAATTTCTAAAAAATATTCTTGCTTGTAAATCATCACTAGAGTTGTATTGGTTTTTCAATTTAACATTTCCATATCTGGCTACATAACTTTTTTGATTCTTTTTCTTCCAAATGACAATATCATCAATTCGTAAAATTGGATTATATCCAGCTACTTTTACATTTTTCTTGATCAAGCTAAAATCATTATAACTAAATTCATTATCCAGCGCCATTTTTTCAAAATCCGTTCCAGCTGTTAATTTATATAATGCTGTTTGTCGTTTTTTCTCAATGTATTCATTTGAAGCTTTTAACATAACAACTTGCAATCCGCGCTCATAATCGATATATTTGTTACTGCCTTCGAACAATGCCAACTCTATATTATTAATTATTTTTAATGCTATAAAATATGGATTGTAAATATTATTTGCGTTAGCGCAAGCTATATATGTTATTGGATCATGTCCCAAAAGCTCTCTATTACGATTTACACTCTCAATCATGTTGAAAAATGCGTCAGCTTCATTTTTTATAACTTTGCGGGCCGAAACTTCCGGAATAAATTCATCATGAAATATTATTTCTACATTTTCAAAATTAACGCCACGAATATTTTTAAAAGTTGATAATGCGCAGCCATAACCTATTATTTTATTATTTTTTTCTATTCCGTAAAAATCTTCTTCCAGCTTTCTCCATTTGATTCTTTTATCAATTACGGAAAATACATTGCTGTCTGCTGCAATTCCTAACTCTTTAGCGCTGGTTCTTAAATAGATAAATATCTTTTTACATTGCAATAAATGGCTTAACGTGGAGTATGTTTTTCCAACTCCACGCCCACCAATAAAGAAATTAAAATATATTTTTTCTTTTAAAAAATCAATTACATTGGTAAACATTTTTATGCTCTCTTCATGTATAAAGTTATTGTTTGCTGGCTATTATTAGTAATGCTCATTACTCTATTGTTAATTGAAACAGTAACATATGAAACTGCTTCAGAAACTGGGACTTGAGTATATGAAATTTCTTTTACAAATGTATCTCCGATAGATCCGCCAGGTACAATAGCGGTTGTCACGCCACTAATATGACTTGCATCATTTTCTGTAATCATTGGAAGAGCTACATAATTCCAATCATTATTTGAAGCTAATATTTTAATCGTTCCAAGATCCCAATTATTTAACATAATATCATATACAACATTTTGATCTAATTCAATCAATGTTGTTGCTCCGGCAGCTATTCCACCTTTATTTTCATATCTTGTTTCAATTACTGGATTATCTTGTAAAATTTCAGTTATATTTTCTTCAAGATAATTATATACATATTCATCTGTTTTTTGGTTGATCTGTTCAACAGCGTCTTTTACAGAATCAACTTGATTTTGCATACTTGCAACTTTTGCGTCAACGTAATTTTTATAATTATTATACAACGCAAGCATTTGATTTTTATACTGTTCATTTTGATCAGCCATAGCTGCGGCCACTTCATCAAAATGCGCCATGATTTCAGCTATTCTTTCATTAAATGTTGCATATTGTAAAAGCAACCAATCAAGATTTAAATCATCCGCATTAATATGCGGAAAAGTATTTAAATTTGACATAATTTATACCTCCTCATAATATTTATTATAACAATTTAAAACATTATAAATTTTTACATTTTCAAAACAAGCACCAATCCAAGTATTTGATTTACCACCAATATTAAAAACACCAATGGTATTTAGTGTATCGCCGGTCATTGCTTCGTTTGGTGCTTCAATTTTTAATTCACCATTTACATATACAAAGAAATGATTTGAAAAATCGGTTGTAATATTATTATTTTGTTTTATGCCTTTGTATAATTCACCGTTTATATATTTTGCACCGAATACGATTTCTACATTAGCACCGTCAAATGAATATTTTGGTAAATCGGTATCAAGTATTTTAATATTTGCACCACTTGCATCAGATATTAACCACCAACTATTTGTATTATCATATCTAATTGTAAAATGATTGTTTCCAGAAACTAATTTAAATAAAGTCTGATATTGGTCTTGTGTTTCAACGGTTCTGTCAAAAGTACCCATTTTAACTACACATCTTTTAATATCACCTTGATTTGTATAGCCCATCATAACGCCAGCTGATCTTCCTGTTATATAACCGTTAGCAAATTGATTATATTTATTTGTGGCTAATCCAATATTTTTTACTAAATCTTTAAAACCTAGTGTACTATTAGAATGTAGTAAATCGAATTCACTTTCAAGATATTCGTTAGGTAGTGAAGCCGGTACATTTACATTAACTGGATTATAAGCGCTACCAGCTGGAGCTGTATATATTTTATTTTCCGTTGCGTTTAATTCAATAATAGTTGTTTCACTACCGCCACCAATTCCGATAACAGCATGACGTCGCAACTTGTCATCTTTGCGCTCTTCTACCTGGTATTTTCTTATAGGATTTTTATCTTGATCAGAAACCGCTGATCTATGAATTTTATCACTCATAATTTCACCCCCTTAATATATCATCAATAAAAGCTCATGCGCGAATAAATCCGCAACTTTTTTATAAAAATCAAACTCGCGGATAGAGAGTTCCTGGCGGAGTAACTCAACGGAGCTAGTAACGCCAATGTTGCCCCTTACATGTAGTTCGTTATCGTCATGTCCTTTATGATCATTTTTATTAGTTCCGCCTGGATCTTTTCTTTTTGTTGTTGTCGTAGTTTCGCGATTTTCAAAAGTTATTTCTGTTTTATCCGGAGCTAATGTTGTTGTCACTTCTTCGGCCGGGCTATATGTGCTAACATTATCAGCGGAAACTTTTGTTTCAACTTTTTCATTTGACGCATGAGTTGTTTCATGTGTTTCTTTTCCTTCTGGAGTTTCAGTTGTTTCATCTGTCCAAACTCTTCTATCTGTTTCTTCATGATAGCTATCATATGAATTTTTTCCATTTTCATATCGTTCTACGTTATAAATTGGATTATAATTTAAATGGATGGCCGTCCACATGCGCGCGAAATTATCATAATTTTTATCAAAGAATCGAGTTACATTAGCTTTGAATAAATCCGGGATATTTCTCCAACAAGCAAACTCTCCCCAATTTTCAATTATTTCATCAATCAAAATTCCATAATCAATAGCTGGAATTTGTTGTTCATATTCCGTTCCTTCGCCATATATTCCGCCTTCATAAATTCGAATATTTTCAAATAAAGGCTGCTCAATTTTTTCAAAATATTTTAACATTCCAAAAAGGCTAAAAGCTGCTACATCATACATTTACTCTTCACCCCCTTCAGAAACTTCAATATTATCTTCGTTTTCATAATCATAATGCAAATCTACGCTCAATTTTTGAGATAATCCAGAAATCGAATTGAATATATCAAACGCTTCTTTTATATTGTTATAACATATTGTAACATTTGCGCTTGTTTCTTCATTATTCTGGTTTACTTCATCAGAAATCAATCTTTCTTTCTTTTGAGTATTAGCATTTCGTATTCCGATTTCAGTTAAAAATTCATTCATATCGTTGCGCTTTGCTTGCTGGATAATTCCAAGCGCTCCAAGCGTGTCATGATTCGTCCAGGGTTTGAGAATTTCATCTTTTTGCTTGCCTTCAAAATCTTTTGAATCTTCTTCATCAATAAATACCATTGGCTGGCCTTTTGTACCCCTTGCCCACTGTTGCTCAAGCTGCGTTTTTTGCTTTTTGCTTTTTACTGTTGCATACAAATTTACATTTGCATTTTCTAAAGCTACAAATTCCGTTTTTATGCAATTAGCTTGAAATTCAGAATGCTCTCGAACTAAATCATCCCATCCGATATAGTCATCAAAGCAAGATACAATTATAGCGTCAACACCAACTGTATAAATTTTATCATCGTCTTTTTGATTTAATAAATTATGACAATGTATTAATTTAGGCGACATTTGAGTGTCCCATTCTTTTACGCTCCAGCTGCCCCATGTCCAGCCACCATTTTTTTTAAAAATTGCAACTGATCCAAAATGAAATAAGCAATATCTAAAATTTCTTAAGCTCCAGGAATCTAATAATTTAAAATCAAAGACACTATATATTTTATTATACATGTAACGCTTTTTATAATAATTTGTATAATTTTGTTGTCCGCTCACCATATTCGGAGATAATCCGAAAAACTTTTTATACATTCTATTTTCGAAATTTATATAATTTCTTCTATCAGTTCCATTTATCATATATTCACCCCCTTTTTTAATATTCCAAATAAATGCCATTTGTCAAATCGTTAATTAATTGATTGCGTATATAATCTTGTTTAATAATATTAAGATCTGGATTTAAGCATTCAATATATGTTCCGCTAGGTAAATTTGATAGATTCAATAATTTGTTACATGGCCTTCCCCTAAAATTAGTATAACCGATTTCAGTTGATTTGTACTGTAAAACATCGATATAAATTGTTCCAATTAATGACGAAGCAAACCCGGAGAGATTGCTCAATGTGTGTTTTGTCGTAGGTGGAGCAAAAATATTTTGAGCGCTAGCTTTCCAATTTTGCTCATATAATTGAGTTGCTATTTGAGTCCAATTTGTTTCATAATTAGCAATCGGAACATCAATTCCAATTTTACACGCATAATTTCCAATTTGTTTATTTATTCCGCTTATTTGAGCATATACAGACAATTCTGCGTCACCCGTTAAAATGTCTATTTTATAACTAAAATTAAGCGATTCATAATTTAAAAATATTGGATCTATTTCAATCATTCCAACAAAAGGACAATTCGCAACTATTTTTGTAAATCTATTGTCATACCTTCTAAAATCACGATATTCTGTATCTAATGTTACACAAGCAATTCCATTTCTGGCTGCCTGGCCTTCTCCGCTTGTAGCTATAATTTCTTCAATTCTTGAAGCTTCTGTTTGACCATCAGTTCCGCTTAAATCTTTAACATTAATTTGAAAGCCATGAGAGCAAACAGTTTGTTTTGTTCCGATCCAGGTTGGTGAATCAGGTTTGTTTTTTACTGAAGCTTTACAAAATGGAAAAATTTTTGAAAGTGAAAAATAATCATTATATCTTCCAAGATTATCTTCTACTAAATCAAGTACGTCTTGAGTATCAATAGCAGCGTTTGCTATTCCTTGTGGTGAAACAGTAGAAGCGTAAAATTCCATATTTCTTCCAACAAATCCGACAACTGTCATAGAATCTGATGCTCTTGTTGAAAATCCGCTTTTTAATTGATATCTGTTATGCGATATAATTTCAGTTGTTGGATCACATAAAGAATCATATTGTCGGTCGTCATATCCTTCAACTCGGCTTTGACCAGATCCAGACGACGGAAGCGAAATTCTAGTTACATATTGCGTACTTGTTCTAATTTGATTTGCTGATGAGCTTAATGAATCAATTTCTCCTGAAATCAGCCAAATGTTATTATGAATATTTTCAATATTAGTTATCTTATATAAACCCAAAATTGGAGTATAATAATTTCCAATCAATTCTTCTAAATAAAAACAATTGAATTGTGATAAGCTTACGCTTTCTTGATCTGTTAAATTAACTTTTAATTGTGGAGTAAAAAGCGAAGATCCTTCTTTTAAATGTATATTTAGAATTCTGGTTCCTGTATCAGTTGGCATTTTTGTTGATTTTTGTTTTTTTTGTAATGAATGTAATTCTATTCTATATGGCAAATTTTCACCCCCTTTTTTTAAAGGGCAAGGAAAAATCCTTGCCCCTTTTGATATGTGTTCCGAATCAATATAACTCGGAGAAGGTCTATTTTTTAGTTGTTTTTTTAGCTTTGCTTTCAGCTGTAACAGTTACAACGCAAGCGTCGCTATATTCAATTCCTTCAACTTCAATTGAAGCTGTTATAATTGCTTCACCTTCAGCCACAGCTGTAACAACTCCATCTTCAACAGTTGCGATTGTATCGTCATCACTTTCCCAGGTAACAACAGCGTCATCTGGTACAGTTTCAGCTGTTAATGTTTCAGTTTCATTTACAACAATTGTTGTTGTGTTTTTATTCAATTCAATGCTTCCAGCTGGAGCTGGTGTTTCACCTTCTCCTAAATAGAAAATTACAGCATTCTCACTGCAATCTATTGCGAAATTTTGAGTTGAATGATACCAGGTATTGTAATAAAGTCCGGCCGTATTCAGATGGCTCGTATTTACTGATTTGAAAATATTCGTCCACATGGCTGCTTCAACATCAAATAAAATTCCAAGAACATAATCAAGCTTTACAGCTTCACCCTTTACTTCTTTTCCATTTTCGTTCATATATGATGGAGTAATATTGATTTCTGATGGATGTTCAATATCTTGCCAGAAATTAACTTCTTCATATTCTCCGATATCCAATTTTTCAGGATTATACAAGTTTGATAATACCATCGTTTCCTGGTCATCCATGTATGGCGCGTAAATAACCATGCGTTGGAATTCTTTTGGTGTATGTCTTAAAATTGGTTTTCTTCCTCTTACATTCTGATGGAATTTTGAAGTATTTTCTGTCAATAATCTTGAAACGCCTTTAATTCTAGCAGCGATAAATTTTGTGAAATTTTCAAAATGAGTATTCAAAAGCTGATCTCTTGAATATCCGCTTCCTGGTTCTGCAAATCTAGCGTTAAATTCAGCTACTAAATCAATTGACATAGCTCCGCCAATTGTATAACATGCTCCGATTAAATTCGCAATCGTTGCTCTTCTCATTTCTTCGAAATCCATCTCAAGCTCGTTATCAAAAGATTCATCTACTAAATCAAGAAAAGCCATAAATGCAGCTTCACTTTCAAATGCAACATTTAACTGATCTTGAGTAAAATGTGTGATTGATTTTGTTATTACGCTCTCATGATTAAATACAGTCTGGAGAACATCCGGCTTATTAATCTTGAATTCGTCAACGCTTTCTCCATCTTCTAAAGGTGTAGCTATATCTGTATTATTATCTTGAGAAGCTTCAAGATCTTTCTTGAGCGGAGTTATTTTTCTAATAATTGAACCCCACTCTTTTTCATCTCTTCTTAAAATGTCAAGCTTACCAGTATATTTTCGGATTGAATATATATTTTTAGCGTACACCTGGCTAATGCAATTAAGTGTTTTCTCATATCCAATATCTTCCAATATATGGCCAGCTTCAACTAATGAACTTGTATCTGTTACTTTGATTTGCGCATTTCCTTTTGTTGCCTGATCAACCAGGTCATTTACAAAAGCATATACGTCTGATTTTGTCCATCCCATAATTTTAACCTCCTATTT
>NZ_JAZRHE010000074.1:0-10743 GCF_045644645.1 Methanobrevibacter sp. | reverse complement strand
AGATAAAATATACTTTAAAATTGTGAGGACATTGTATAATAAGTCCAAAGAGCAAAATAGTGAATTATACTAAAATAATTAAGAAATATGATGAATTTAATCAGAATAAAATTAAAATTGGAGTGAAATTGGATAGAAATTGGATGGAATTTTGAAAAATGTATATAATATTTAATTTTTAAATCAACTATTGTAAATGAATCCATAAAATATTTTAGAATATCTTGGATTAAACAAAGCGGAGGTAATATTGATGATAAGTCATTATACAATGAATAATGATATAACATTCCTTGCAAAATCTGAAATTCGATTAAAAATCCTAAGTGAACTACAAAAGAAACCAAAATCAGTGAAAGAACTTGTAAATGCTACCAAAATCACTTACAGTTCCATCTCAAGCAACTTAACCAAACTTGAAGAAAACAACCACATAACAAAAAAGAAAAACAAATATCATTTAAATCCATTAAGTGAAATTTATTACGAAAACCTGATGGATTTTAAGATCAGTGTGGATTTAATTAACGACTACAACGATTTTTGGAACAACCACAACATTGACCAGCTAAGCATTGATTCAGTACAAAACATCATTGATTTAAAAGACTCCAAACTTGTGAAAACAACTCCTCTTGACATATACAAAACACACAATGTCAATAGGGAACATATGATGGAATCGAATAATGTTAAAGCAATATTCCCCTACCTCCATCCAGAATATCCTCAATTAATAGAGCATATTTTGAAAAATGAAGGAAAGGTGGAATTGATTATCCCAAGGAATATGTTTCAGGAACTAATATTAAAAATCAATGGCAAAGTAAGGAAAAAAGCTGCAAAAAATGGAAAATTGAAAGTTTATACAACAAAGGATGATTTAAAGTTATATCTAACTTTATGTGATTATACAATGAGTTTAGGATTATTTAAAAGTGATGGTAGCTTTGACCAGAACAGATTATTGATATCTGAAAGTGAAGAATCACAATTTTGGGCAGAAAATCTGTTTGAAAGCATTAAACAAAAGGTGTGATTTGAATGACTAATGTACAGACTAAAAAAGAACTAAGCAAAGAATACAAAAACATAAAGTATATCCTAACATCAACAATGCGAACCAGATTAATATTAACAATGTATGAAAGTCCTAAAAACTTAGAGGAACTAAGAAGCGAACTGCAAAAACCATCTGCAACAATATTACATGGACTCAAAGAATTAGAATCAATAAACCTAATAAAAAAAGTTCAAAAACAATATCAGCTAACATCAAATGGCGTTATATTGGCTACAAATATGGTAAAGCTAATTGAAAATTGGGTTTCCTTAAACAACAATACTACCTTCTGGAATAATCACAACCTTGATGATATTCCGGAAGAATTCCTAAAAAATATGCATCTGCTAAAAGATGTTACATATATCAAATCAACTACAAGTGATTTATCAAATGCATTCAACAGATACATTAAACTAATATCAGATTCACAGGAACTGAAAATGATAATGCCGATATATTCCGAAAACCATTTTAAACATATTTCTGAACTTTTAAATAAAAATAAACTAAGATATTTGGAATTAATGGTTAGCGAAGAAATATTAAATTCCATTAAATTAAATAATTCCTTTAAAAAATCATTGCTCAATAATAAAAAAGTTAAAATTCATTGCATAAAACAGAATTTGAAACTGTTTTTAACATGCTCACATGATTTTATGTCATTGACCCTATTTTTTAAAGATGGGCATTACGATGACTCCCAAATCTTAATCGGGAAGTCAGATGATGCTCGAAAATGGGGCAATAGCATATTTAACTATTACAAGGAGATTGTCGATGAGAAACAAATACATCGAAACTAATTACAAAAATAGTGAAATGACAAAATTGTTACTTGGAAGAAAAGGCGGTAGAACTACAATAAGAATTATTGATCAACTTCTAATCCGACCCTACAATATGAATCAACTATCTAAAATTTTAAAATTAGATTACAAAACTATAAAGTACCATATGCACCTAATTTTAAAATTAAACCTTGTTGAAGGGGACGTGGAAGAGTATGGAAGTCTTTACTTTCCATCAAAAAAATTGATAAATAATTTAAATGAATACGAACAGATAAAAAAGTACTTAAACAATCTATAAAAAGTGATAACCAATGAAAAGTGAAACTGCAAAAGAACATCAAAATGAATCATCCAAAGAAATATCCTGTGGAGTAATTACACTTAGCGACAGTAGAAAATCAAAAAAAGCAGATCTATCCGGCCAATATATGGCTGAAGAAATTGAAGCAAGATATACATTAAAATCAAGAAAATTAATAGCAGACGAAAAAGATGATTTATTGAATGCAATTGAAGAAATGATATCTGAAAATGTTGATGTTATTTTGACAACAGGAGGAACTGGTTTAGACACTAGGGACATCACTGTTGAAACAGTTGAAGAACTTTTCGAAAAAAAATTAGATGGTTTTGGCGAAATATTCAGAGCCGTATCTTATGAAGAAATAGGTTCTGCAGCATTATTATCCAGAGCCACTGCAGGAATATATAAAAAAACTGTTATATTTTCTATGCCCGGCTCACCTAATGCCGTTAAAACCGCATTAAGTATTATTATCGATGAACTACCGCATTTCGTCCATCATGTGAAAAAATAAATATTTAAATGATGAAATTAATTTTTCATCATTATTTTCTTTTTTTAATTGAAAAATTCATCAACACTTATTAAAGGTTCTAAAGTAATGCCCTCTTTTTCAAACTCTTCAATAGCGCCTTCTTGCCTATCCACAACAACAACTGCTCTTTTTACATTACCGCCATTATCCTGAATGGCTTTAATAGCTTTCAGAAGTGACCCTCCGGTAGTTGATACATCCTCAACAACAATGACATCATCACCTTCCAAAAGCTCACCTTCAATGAGTTTGGAAGTTCCATAACCTTTCTTTTCTTTGCGAATCATCAATAATGGAAGTTTTGATTCTAGAGAAACGGCTGTAGCTATTGGAACTGCGCCTAAAGCAGGCCCTGCAACTTTATCTATTTCATCATCTTTAATTTTTTCCGTGATTAACTTTGAAATTGTAGACAGAATCTCAGGTTCAGTAATGGCCTTCTTCATGTTGATATAATAATTACTCTTTTTTCCGGAGGATAAGGTGAAGTCCCCTTCAAGAAACACTTCATTTTCTTTTAGCAAATCAATTAAATATTCTTTAGAAACCATATTAATCAATCATATATCGTCTTCGCCTTTAAGCAGTATCTTATCACCAATCACTTTTACAAGTTCCATTGGAATTACATTTTCACTAGCTTTGATTTGTTCTGAAAATCCGGTTTTTTTAATTACAAGATCTGTGATTTCAAAAGTAACCTTATCAAAAACAACATCATAAACTTTTCCAACGATTTGGACATCAGCATCGAGAACTTCTTTACCAAATAATTCATCTTTAATTCTCATTTTTGTCACCTGATATAGTATTAGTTACTTCAATTTAAAATAGCTTTACTTTCATCGCCGACCATGTCATGGTAAAATTCAAGTTTCTCATCATCAAATTCAACAACATGAATCATATCATATACATCATCGTCCAGCTCAGAATTAATTTCATGCAATTTATTTGGGAAATCTTTGATTAGGTCTTTATCAAATGCCAATCTTTTATCGTTTTCAAAAATGGCGCCATAATAAATATCTGCTTCAACTAAATCCTGGAACATATGACTTCCAAAGGATAATTCCGGCACATAACCCACTTTACTGTAGGACTCTTCCAGAATAGCTCTAAATTGACTAATTTCTGCAAACACCACAGGAATGCCCAATTCTGGCGAAGATGTTCCAATTCTTCCAGGGACAATAAGCATTGATGTTTTGTCATTTTGCTTGCAATAAGCATTTATTTCACCGATTATCCTTGCAATTAAACTCTTTTTAGCATACGGATATTCATAATATTTATGGGAATCAACATAAACAAGAGTGTCAATGTTTTCTTTCCTAGACCTTCCCATAGAGGCATTCTTAATATGGAAATAAGTCTCGCCGACATCATTCGGAATTTCAATAACGTCTTTTGTTGTTGATATCTGTAGAGGCCTGCACTGTAAAAGATTAACCACAAATGAATTATCCGGACCGATATTTACTGTATATTCCACATCAACCGGATAATCATAAGCCTTTTCAAGAGTTTTAAGTAACTCCTTCATCATGTTGATAAACTTGTCATTGTTGACAATGCCATTACAGTTTACAAATACAATTTCTCTTCTTTTTCCCCTTTCCCTAAATCTCCTCTCAGCTTCCGTATCATGCTCAATTACCGGACGTTTCGCATATCTTGGAAGAACTTCAAGACCTTCATCAACAGGGATTTCATGTAGAGAAATTTCCTTTAGATCCAAAACGTCCAATGAATGTTGTGAGTATTTATGGCGCTCGGCAACATCAGGGTGATCAATTGCATGAGGCCTGTCCAGATTAATAATTCTTGGATAATCATTTTGAGTTCTATCCACCGCCTTTGTACCTAATCCCATTACAAGCCTAAGCATTCCCCCATTATGCCCCATATCCGGTTGCGGAGAATATGGAGAATATGAAAATCCAACACCTGCAATTGTTGGGAAGAAATAATCTTCATAGTATGATCCTGAAACCCTTTGAACTAAAAGCCCCATCTGCTCATCGCAGTCATCCAAATCATTTAATGACCTATATTCTAAAGCGGAAATATTCATGGTACTTGCATAAACAGTTTTAACTGCTTCTTCAAAAGATTCTAGCCTCTCATCCAGTGACCCCTGGTTGACACAGAATACCGATTCATATTTGCCTGCAAATGCATTACCGAACCCATCTTCTAAAAGGCTACTTGAACGAACGATAATCGGACTTTGGCCAAAGTAGTCTAAGACTCTTCTAAATTCATTTTTAATATCATCCGGGAAAACTCCATTTTTAAGTCCTTCTTCCAACTCACGACCCGCTTCATAGTAACCTTCCTTAGTTCTTTGCTTTACACGGATGTTCCACAAATCATTGAAAACAATATATGTATAAAACAAATCGGAACCTATGTAAAATGAATCGTCAGGTTCGAAATCGACGTATAAATCCGGACGTTCCTTTTCTATGATTTTACGAGCCAAAAGCATTCCGCATGCCTTCCCTCCAATCATTCCACTTCCAACCAAACGATTGTAAATGCTAATGTAATCCCCATAATCAAAGTATTCTTTAATTTTTTCAACAACCTTATCATCCTTCGCCATCATCATGCTGCACATCAGCTCACACCTATCAGAAACATCAACGCCATTCTGGCGCAGCAATTCTGTAGCCGTAAAGAATCTCTCCCAACTGTCAGTATTCTGCTCATTATTGTAAGCTGATGCAGAGTTGATTACCTGGTAAAATTTAGAAACCTCCACACCATCAGTTAAAGTTGTGACCTCCCCTGTTTCCGGATTATATTTATGACCTAAAAACATTGTCTGAGAATACCTATTCCATACTTTGAGAGGATGAACATAAACATCGCTTTTATTAGAATATACATCTAAAAACAGCTGAGTTGTTTCCCTTATTTTTGCAATTGACTCAAATGAATGTTTTCCACGAATAACCGGGAAAAATGCAACAGTATCAAGTATAAATAAATATGGACATGTAACTCTGAAAAAATTGCCCATCATCAAATCTGTTGCCCATGCGGCCTGCAAGTCTGAAAGGCAATCAAATACATAAAAAGCATCGAAGCCTTCTTTAGTAATGATATTATGAACCTCTAAAGTAAATGACTCAAATTGCTCCATTGGATCGACTTTATAAATTTTAATCCCATTTTTTTCAATCATTGCAAACTCTGTTTCCGGATTGTTTCTTTCAGCTTCCAATTTTTCAAAATCCTCATCAGTCATTTCAATTAGCGGTTCATGTTGTCCGAAATTAATGTAAATCAAATTTCTTTTATCTTCCAATGCCTGTTTTACATAAGGATTTACAAAATAAGAAAATTCTCTTAGATTTGAAACTTGCCACACTACATTATCGCCTAAACGAATATTATCCAATGTCTCATCCAACTCATCAATACCTGACTTAATCCTTTCAAATGCAGCCATGATAAAAACTCCATAAATGTTCATTTATTTACTAAAATAAATTCTTATTTTGAAGTATATTCAATTTAGTATATAAAAATATTGAATATTATTTAATTTGTCGGCAAAATGACTTCCGAATGGCAAATGGACAACAATAATTAGCCGAAAATGAAAAATTGTATTAAATATAAACAATATAATAACAACATTATTTTAAAGGTGAACATATGGATGATGAATACTTAACAGTATCTCAAGTAAACGCCTACATTAAAAGAAAGCTAAAACTGGATGAAAATTTGCGAAATATCTACATTCGCGGTGAAATATCTAACTATAAAACTTATCCCAGTGGACATAGCTATTTTACCCTAAAAGATGAAAAATCACAAATTCCAGCGGTAATGTTTAAAGGAAGAAAACATAGCCTCAAATTCCAACCTGAAAATGGTATGAAAGTGATTGTTAAAGGTAAAATTGAAGTTTATGAAAGAGACGGCAAATATCAATTATATGCCACAACAATTACTGAAGATGGAATTGGGGAACTGCACATAGCTTTTGAACAATTAAAGAAAAAGCTTGATGATGAAGGCTTATTTGATGATGCACACAAAAAAGAAATTCCAAAATATCCTCAAAGGATTGGAGTGGTTACGGCACGAACAGGTGCAGCCATAAGAGATATCATCACAACAATCAAAAGAAGATACCCCCATTGTGAAGTTCTTGTTTTTTCAACACTCGTTCAAGGCGATTCGGCTGCCCCCCAAATTGTGCGCCAAATCAGAAATGCCCAACAATACAATATCGATACATTAATCGTTGGAAGAGGCGGGGGAAGTATTGAAGACCTATGGCCCTTTAACGAAGAGATTGTCGCACGCGAAATCTATGCTTGTAAAATACCCGTCATCAGTGCAGTCGGACATGAAATCGACTGGACAATATCCGATTTCATTGCAGATAAAAGAGCAGCAACTCCCACAGCCGCCGCTGAGATTGCCGTGCCTGAAATAAATGAAGTTAAATACAAAGTTAATCAATTATCTCAAAGAATTAATAAAAGCATCAATGACAAATTAATGCAGAATAAACAGAAAATTGAAAACATTTCCCAAAAACAGATTTTTAGAAATCCCGAATCGATTTACGAAATCAAACAAATGCATTTGGATAATATAATAGGCAGACTAAATTTTACATCCAAAAATATTATTTCAGAAAATAGAAGCAAATTGATTAAAATTGAGGCCAGGCCTGTTTTAAGAAACCCCGAAGAGGTGACAAAAGCAAAAAGAGAAATATTCTTAAGAAATGTTGATAAATTAACAATTTTAGATCCCCTTTTAACATTAAAAAGAGGTTATTCAATAGCTAAAGTTGATAATAAAGTCATCTCAAGTGCAAAAGATGTTGAAACTGGAGATGAGCTGGATATTGAATTTGATGATGGAACTGTTAATACTAAGGTGATATGATGCAGGATTTAAGTTTTGAAGAAAGTTTAGAGAAATTAGAAGAAATCGTGAATAAATTGGAAAATGGTGACGTGCCTCTGGATGATGCAATTGACGAGTTTACAAAAGCGATGGAATTAGTTAAATTATGTAATAATAAATTAAACAATGCTGAAGAAGCAATTGCAAAAATTGTCCAGGATAATGGAGAAATAGAAAATTTCAATCTTAATGAATAATTTAATCCATTATGGGAAAAAGATTCCTATAGACACTGAATTTACATTTCGGCAGATGATTGCTTGGACGAAATTCTCCTGAGCAAACACTTTATGGAACAGCACTCATCAAACCTAATCCAATATCAACATTAGCTGACAATACGGCCTGAAAGTCAAAAAATTATATATTGATTAATGAACAAAACTATAATTTATAATTATAAAAGTTATTCGGAATGGGGTAGATAGCATAGACATCCATAGAAAAAAATCATTAATTCGGTCAGATGAACTTGATAGAATAGCCATTGAAGACATGGAAAACAAATCAAATATTAGAATTGGATTTAGTGATTTTTCTAAAAAATTATATGCAGACAACAAAAGTAAAATTTTAGAAGAATTAAATGCTAGTGAAAACGACTGGAACAATCCGAAATGGCAATTAAAAAACCGTATTAGTGATGTTGGAGAAATTTTGAAATATGTCAATCTTCCAGAAGAGGAAATCGAAACCATAAAAAAAGTTAGCGATAAATATAGATTTGCAATAACTCCTTATTATTTTTCATTAATTGATTTTAACAATCCAAAATGTCCAATAAAATTACAATCCATTCCAGACATTAAAGAATTGGATGAGGGCGGATTATTGGATCCAATGAATGAGAAAGACTCTAACCCTTCAGGAAAGATAACTAGAAGATATCCAAATAAATTAATCATTAATGTCACTAACGCTTGTCCCATGTATTGTAGGCACTGCCAACGCCGTAGATTAATAGGCAACTTTGATAAAAACACTTCCAAAGAGTATATTGATGAATCAATAGATTTTATAAAAGACCACAATACAATCAGAGAAGTATTAGTTACTGGAGGAGACTCATTATTATTGTCCAATAATAGATTGGAAAATCTATTTAATAGATTGTCCAATATTGAGCATGTTGAAGTGATAAGGGTAGGTACAAGAACCTTGGCAACACTTCCATTCAGAATTGATGATGAACTTGCGATTTTACTTAGAAAATATAGAGTGCAACTCTCAACACAATTCAATCATGCTTGTGAGATTACCCCCGAGGCAGTTAAGGCAATTGATACATTGGTCGACCATGGAATACTTGTAAGAAATCAGATGGTGCTATTGCATAATGTCAATGACAATAAGTATTGTGTTCAAAAAACCAATGAAGAATTACATAAGTATCGCGTAATTCCATATTACCTGTTCCACCCGAAAGATGTTAAAAGTACTAAACACTTCTATGTAGACATTTCCAAAGGTTTAGAAATCATGAAACATTTAGAAGGAAGAACAAGCGGCATGTGCAAACCAACATATGTATATAATTCACCGGGAGGTCTTGGTAAAGTTCCTTTGGTGCCTGTGGAAAATATCGAATTCACTGAAAACGGATATAAATTCACAACATGGGAAAACAAAACAATTATACGCGACTACAAATGAACTTCCCGTCACAACAGTTGGAAGATTTGATTAAAAATATGATTTTTACAAGTCAAATTGCTTCAAACGAAATAGTTAACCCAATATTTCAATAATTTTTTTATTGGAGAACTATTGCAATTTCCTATTATTTTACCGGCTAAATCTAATGCCTCTTCTTTTTTAACCAGCCCGCATTCGACTTCATCCATAATATTTAAAACGGAACTTGTAATAGCCACATTATCCTGCTTTTTCATATCCTTTTGTAAAACCCTAATGAATTCTTCCTTATCACAATCTAAAGAATCATAAAACTCATTAATGTCCAAAGTATAACGATTCAATCTGACTAATGCATTTGACTGTGATTTTGGACTAATCCAAACTTGTTTTTTAATTGCTTTTTTTACTGATTCCGCCACGGATTGTCCAATTAATTCACCTAATTTGGAGTGTTTTCCAGCATTGGTTAATAAGTTATCGGATTCTAAACTAGAAAAGACACACAATCCATCAGTTCCAGTTCCTGTGGCATAGCCATTTGAATACTGTGATGGAATCTTTAAATCATTTAATGCAACAGTTTTGGCTTCTGTTGCACTCATAAATGCATCAAGCAATGTTTCATAGCCTAAATTAGCATTGATTAAGATTATGGTATTTATTGTACCGAATCTTCCATTTTCCTCATAAAATGATGCAGGGTCGCCTGCCCTTACTGCATTGGTTCTGACGCCTGCAGTCGTGATAGCCGTGACCTCCAAGTTTTTATAGGATTTCGTTACAATGCTTACATTTTCCATTTTGGCCAATGTGGTCAAACCTGTAGAATAACTAGAATCAACATTCAATGCACCACAATGCTGAATCAAATAATCTTGCAAATCATGGTCTTCCAGATAATCAATTTTTTCCTGTGATAAATGATGGTTAAAAACGCTTGTAAAACTTGAAGAAAATCCTCCATTCAGTTTGGATGTGGAAATTCCATTACGTTTAACATTAAATTTAACAAAAATAGTGTCTTTTAGATAATATACTTCATCATTGAGTGAAGTTTTAAAAATTAGTCTATTGGAATTCATAAAAATAAAAAAAAGAAAAGAAATTAATTAAAATTTCTTTATACTTACATCATTGGAGGCATTCCGCCAGCCATGGATGGATCCATACCCATGTCTTCAGGGCCTTTGGTTGATGCAATTACATCATCGATTCTTAAAATCATTTCAGCTGCTTCGGATGCAGATTGGATAGCTTGTTTTTTGACACGTTTAGGTTCAATTACACCAGCTTCTTTCATGTCTGCTACTTCACCAGAGAATACATCCAATCCCATGTAGAATGAGTCTTCTTGTGCTGCCCTTAAATCTACTAAGGAGTCGATGCTGTCTAAACCTGCATTTTCAGCTAAGGTTTTTGGTACGATTTCTAAAGCTTCTGCAAATGCGTTTACAGCTAA
>NZ_JAZRHE010000073.1:0-8801 GCF_045644645.1 Methanobrevibacter sp. | reverse complement strand
AAGTCAAAAGATGTTTTAGATGACTTAGGTTTAAACAGATACTGTTGTAGAAGAATGTTAATTTCCCATGTTGAAACTTGGGAATAAATTTTTCAATTAATAGGGATATTTTTTTAATTAAAAATATAATCTTGGTAAAATATATGCCTAAAAATGGAAGTAATATTCATGGATGTTGAAAAAAAATTAACAAGGTTTGAAAGAGCTAGGATTCTCGGAGCTAGGGCAATTCAAATTTCTATGGGAGCCAAACCTTTAGTGGATATTAAAGACTCTTTAGATCCAATTGACATAGCTTATGAAGAACTCAAAGCTGGAGTTTTACCATTAGATGTGATTAGAGATGAATAAATAGTTTTATCTATTTATTCTAATAATTTATTTAAAAAAAATAAAAAATACCAACATAACTCTATAAAGAAACTTACTGATTTTTTAAGGAGTATAGATTATATTGGTAATAAATTAAAGGACACTGAGGTGTTTTTTTTGGATAGTATAATAGAAGATGTCCAAGTTCGTAAGATTTTGGACAGCAGAGGAAACCCTACCATCGAGGTGGATGTACTTACTTGGAATGGATCCGGTAGAGCTGCCGCACCAAGTGGCGCAAGCACTGGTTCAAGAGAGGTGGTGTCATTTCCTGATGGTGGTGTAGATAGGGTTGTAAGTGAAATGGAGGATTTCATTGCTTCTGAACTTATAGGTATGGATGCTCAGGACATATCAACCATTGATGAAGTATTGGAAGAAATCGATGGAACTGACAATTTATCTGCTATTGGCGGTAACACTACTGTGGCCATCTCTATGGCGGTAGTTAAAGCGGCTGCTTCCTCTTATAACATGCCATTATACAAGTACATTGGTGGAAATTTAGTTAATGAATTACCTTTCCCATTAGGAAATATGATGAATGGGGGAGCTCATGCAGGCATTAACGCTCCTGATATTCAGGAGTTTTTAGTTGTTCCTGTTGGAGCTACTAATGTTAGCGATGCAATTTTTGCTAATGCTTCCGTTCATAAAAAATTAAAAGAATTAATACAGACTAGAGATTCAAATTTTACTGGTGGAAAAGGAGATGAAGGAGGATGGATACCTAATATCACTAATGAAAATGCTTTAGAGATTCAAGCACAAGCTTGTGAAGAAGTTGGCGATGAGTTAGGTATTGATATTAGACCTTCTTTAGATATGGCAGCTTCCGAGTTATGGGATGCTGATAAACAGAAATATGTTTATGCTCAAGATGGTATTGAAAGGGATACCGGAGATCAAATTGATTTCGTAAAAGATATCATTGAAACATATAAAATGTTTTATGTGGAAGACCCATTTGACGAATCTGATTTCGAAGGATTTGCTCAATTAACTGCAAAAGTCGGAAATAAATGTCTTATTTGTGGTGATGATTTATTTGTAACAAATAAGGAACTATTAGCTAAAGGCATTGAATTGAATGCGGCAAATGCTATTATCATTAAACCAAACCAAATAGGTTCCTTATCTGAAACTTATGCTACTGTAAAGTTAGCAAAAGAGAATAATATAGTGCCTGTTGTTTCTCATAGATCCGGTGAAACTACCGATGAAACTATTGCTCATTTGGCAGTAGGTTTCGGTTCTCCCATGATTAAAACCGGAGCTATTGGTGGTGAAAGGATAGCCAAACTAAATGAGCTAATTCGTATCGAAGAAGAACTTCCAAATCCAAAAATTGGGTCATTTAAATAAGTTCGGAGAGAATCTTATGGCTAAAGTAACTATTGATTATGATAAATGTGATGGTGCGGACTGTGCTGAATGTGCCGATGTCTGCCCAATGGAAGTTTTAGTTCTTAATGGAGACAAAATTGAAATTGTCAATCCTGAAGAATGCAGTTATTGTGAAGTATGTATGGACGTATGTCCGAACGAATGTGTTAAAATTGAAGATGATGATTAAATATGAGGTGTAATTATGGTAAATGATGAACTTTTAATTGATTTAGATAACTATTTGGCTGCTGGTTTACATATTGGAACTCAACAAAAAACCAGCGATATGGAAAAATACATATTCAGGGTAAGATCTGATGGTTTATATGTATTGGATATTCAAAAAACTGATGAAAGAATCAGACAAATTGCAAAACTTTTAGCAAAATACGATCCTGAGGATATTTTAGTAGTGGCAACCAGACAATATGGTCAAGCTCCTGTTAAAAAATTCGGTGAAATTACTGGTGCAAAAACTATTCCTGGCAGATTCATCCCAGGTACTTTAACCAATCCGAATTATGCTAAATTTATCGAACCTAAAATTATCGTTGTAACTGACCCAAGGTCTGATGCACAAGCAATATTGGAATCTAAACAAAACGGTATTCCTGTAGTTGCATTATGTGATACAGAAAACTTGCTCAGTTTTGTTGATATAGCTGTACCTGTAAACAACAAAGGTAGAAAAGCAATTGCTTTAGTTTACTGGTTACTTGCAAGACAAATCTTAAGAGAAAGGGGAACTATTCCTGAAGATGGTGATTTGGATATTGAGGCAACTGACTTTGAACTTAAATTTTAAGTGAGTTAAAATGTTAAGAAAACCTGCTGTTGCTGGATCATTTTATCCAGATAATCCTGATGAGCTTAAAAAGCTAATTGAAGATTGTTTTTTAGAGTCTGGAATTTCTAAAATTCCCGAGTCTGGCATCTTTGAAGGTAGTGATTATCCTATTCATATTATGGTTCCACATGCAGGATATCAATATTCTGGTGCGATAGCCGCTAAGGGTTATTGCAGCATAGTTCAAAATGGTTTTCCTGAAGTTTTTATTATTTTGAGTCCTAATCATACTGGTCTGGGTAGTGAAATTTCTGTTTTCAATGAAGGGAAGTGGATTACTCCTTTAGGCAATATTGATGTTGATAGTGAATTTGCTGATGAGATAGTTTCTATTTCAGATATTGCTAAAGCGGATTTTTCCGCTCATCTTTATGAACACAGCATTGAAGTTCAACTACCTTTCTTACAATATTTTTCTGATGATTTTAAGATAGTTCCTGTAACTATGGGTTCACAGTCTTTTACTGCTTCTAGTGATTTGGCAAAATCTATTTTTGAAGCAGGAAATAATTTGGGTAAATCCTATTGTGTAATTGCAAGCACTGATTTATCTCATTTTAATAATCAAGAAAAAGCTAATAAAGTGGATGGGTTTGTTTTAGAAGACATTTCTGAAATGAATGAATTCAAGCTTTTTGAGGAAGTGATTCAGTATAATATAACCATGTGTGGTTACGGGCCTGTAATGACAACAATTTCCCTTTCTAAAATGTCCGGAAAGAATAATTGTGAAATACTGGGTTACAGAACTAGTGGAGATGTCACTGGAGATTTTAGCTCAGTTGTTGGTTATGCTTCAGGTGTTTTTAAATAAGGTGTATTTATGATAGCTAAAGCTTCTGCTCCCGCAAAAACTATTTTATTTGGTGAACATTCAGTAGTTTATGGCGAACCTGCTATTGCAGGGGCAGTTAATAAAAGAGCTTACATTACAATTAAGGAATCAGATACTAATTTATCAGTTTTTAAAGCTCCTGATATTGGTTTTGAAGCTGAATTGTTGACACGTCATAAGAAATACATATTGACAAAAGGAAAACCAGGTATTATTAGATACATTTTAGAATGTCTTTTTAGAGCTCACGACCATTCTCCAATCGAGATTACATTATCGTCAAATGTGCCTATTGGTTCGGGTCTTGGTTCGTCTGCCGCAGTTACTGTGGCCACTCTTGCAGCATTATACAGATATCATAATGTCCGCTTTAATAAGAAGTCTATTGCTCATGATGCACATATGGTTGAACAGGCAGTTCAAGGAGTTGCAAGTCCCCTTGACACTTTAGTTTCTACATATGGAGGGCTTGTTTATTTATCCAGAAATAAGAAAGTTGAGCATTTTAATGTTAACTTTGATGTTCCGTTTGTTGTAGGTTATACAACCAAACATGGCAACACTGGAAAAATGGTAAAGGATGTTAAAAATTTAAAAAATAGGAATCCTAAAATCATAAATCCTGTAATTACCGCAATGGGAAATTTAACCAATTATGCTAAACAGGCTATTTTAAAAAGAGATTTTAATAAAGTCGGCGAATTAATGAATATTAACCATGGATTTTTAGATGTTTTAGGCGTGAATACCTTGGAATTATCTCGTATGGTTTATAATGCAAGGGAAGCAGGAGCCATCGGAGCCAAAACCACTGGAGCTGGTGGTGGAGGCAGTATCATTGCACTTTGTCCGGGCAAAGCTGATGAAGTTGCAGAGGCTATAGCTCGCGATGATAATATATTGAAAGTCAGATTCACTCGAAAAGGAGTTTCTTCAAGGGTTTACAAGTGATTTTATGATAATTTTAAAAATTGGTGGAAGCATTCTAACCAATAAAGACTCAACCGAAAGTGAAGTTGATGTTAAGAGTCTTAAAAGAATCGCATCTGAAATTAAATCTTCTTTAGACAATTCAGCTAAAGAGCTGATTGTTGTTCATGGTGCGGGTTCTTTTGGTCATCCGCCAGCTAAGAAGTATAAGATTGGCGAATCATTTGATGAGTCCGAATATCCTCAAAAAAGAATAGGATTTTGCGAAATTCAAAATGCGGTTAAAAAATTAAACATGTTTATTTGCGAAGCATTTATTGAGGAAGGGTTGCCGGTTGTTGCCATTCCAGCATCTAGCTTTATGACAGCTATCAATAAAAGAATAGTTGAGGGCAATCTTGATAATTTTAAAAGATACTTAAGCAAAGGGTTCATTCCTGTTATTTATGGGGATGTTGTATTGGATGATGAGTTGGAATTTTGTGTCATATCAGGCGATCAGCTTATTCAATATTTGGCGAAAAATCTTAACCCGGATATGGTTGTTTTAGGAACTGATGTTGATGGTGTATACAATAAAAACCCTAAAACACATGATGATGCAATATTTTTCGATAAATTTTCATCTTTAAAGGATTTGGACACCTTGGAAGGAACTACAAATGTAGATGTGACCGGCGGAATGGTTGGGAAAATTAAAGAACTTTTATATTTAGCAGATTTGGGGATAGAATCTAAAATAATAAATGCTGAAGTTGAAGACAATATCTTCAAAGTGTTGGAAAATGAAGATGTAAAAGGAACAGTAATTTCAAGGGGAAATTAGCATATGATTTCAGATAGAAAGTTAGAGCATTTATTAATTTGTGAAAATTATGATGTTGAGTTTAAAAATAAGACTACTGGATTTGAGGACATTGAATTAATCCATAATGTTCTGCCGGAAATTGATAAAAATGATATTGATTTGTCAACTTCTGTTTTCGGTAAAAAATTAGACTCTCCGTTATTCATAACAGCCATTACAGGGGGCCATCCTACTGCAAAAAACATTAATAAACAATTAGCTGTTGCAGCTGAAGACAATGGTATTGCATTGGGTGTTGGATCTCAAAGGGCAGCTTGTGAACATCCTGAACTTATGGACACATATTCTGTTGTTCGTGATAATGCTCCGGATTGTTTGCTTGTAGGAAATATTGGGGCACCTCAATTGAATTTAGCTGAAAAAGCTGTTGAAATGTTGGATGCAGATATTTTGGCCATTCATCTCAATCCACTTCAGGAATCTATTCAGCCTGAAGGTGATTTGGATGCAAGAGGATATTTGAATTTAATTGCTCAGATTACAGAATCAGTGGATATTCCTGTTGTTGCAAAAGAAACAGGTTGCGGAATATCAGCAGAATCCGCAAAAGCATTGGTTGAAGCCGGTGTGGATTACATTGATGTTGAGGGTGCTGGAGGAACCAGTTGGGCTGCTGTTGAAACATATCGTGCTGAGGACAGGTATCTCGGTGAAATATTTTGGGATTGGGGAATTCCAACTGCCGTTAGCACAGTTGAAGTTGTTAATGCTGTTGATGTTCCGGTTATTTCATCAGGAGGTATCAGAACCGGACTTGAGGCAGCTAAAGCTATTGCTCTTGGGGCCGATGCTGTCGGTATGGCATTACCATTTTTAAAGAATTCTGCTTCACAGGAACAATTAAATAAGTTCATAGAAAGATTCAATGATTCTCTAAGAATTGCAATGTTTTTAGTTGGCGCTAATAACATTAACGAACTAAAACAATCTAATTTGGTCATTCGTGGAAAAACAAGGGAATGGCTCACCGAAAGAGGAATTAACACAAAAATTTATTCAAGGAGATAAAACATGAGCGTAGAAGTTATCGCTATTGGAGGATACCAGGAAGTCGGGAAAAACATGACTGCTGTCAAAATTGGTGAGGACGTAATCATTTTTGATATGGGTATTCATTTAGACAGAATCAGTATGCACGAGGATACTGATATCGATAGGATGCATAGTTTGGATTTAATAGAAAGGGGAGTTATTCCTGACGATACATTAATGAAGGATGTTGATGGTAAGGTAAAAGGAATAGTATTCTCTCACGGTCACTTGGACCACATTGGTGCAGTAGCTAAATTGGCTCATAGATATGATGCACCATTAATTGGAACACCATATACTGCAGCTTTAATTGAAAAGCAAATTAAAGGGGAACGCAAATTTAAGGTAAATAATGAAATTAAGCCATTGAATCCTGGAAGCAAATTAAAGCTTTCAAAGGATATCACTTTGGAATTTGTTCAGTCAACACACAGTATTCCACAAGCCGTATTTCCGGTTTTACATACTTCAGAGGGAATCATTGTTTATGCATTGGATTTTAAATTTGACAATCACCAAAAAGTATCTCCTCCCCCAGACTATAAAAGGCTAAAAGAGTTAGGGAGAAAAGGAGTGCTTGCATTAATTGTCGAAACCACTAATGCTATTAATTATACTGAAGTTAAAACTCATTCGGAAAGAATAGCCAGAAATATTTTGGAAGATGTGATGAGGGGACCTTTACAAGAAAAAACCGGTATGATTGTAACCACATTTTCTTCTCACGTTGAACGTGTGCAGGCTATTGCGGATATTGCAAAGCAAAGCCATAGGGAAATATTTTTCCTTGGAAGATCCATGGAAAGATTCTGTGGTATTGCACAAAAGTTGGGTATTTTAAAATTACCAAAAAATGCAAGTATTTATGGCTCTCCAAAAGCGGTCAATAAAGCATTGATGAAAGCTGATGAAGACAGAGCGAATTATTTGCTTGTAACTACAGGGCATCAAGGAGAACCTGATGCATTGCTTCCTAGAATTGCTAATGGAAGAACTCCTTTCAATATCAAAAAAGGGGATAACGTTATTATTTCTGCACCGATCATCCCAAATCCGACTAATGCGGCTAATAGACATATTATGGAGAGAAGATTAAAATTAAACGGTGCTAGAATTTATCCTAATGCTCACGTTTCCGGTCACGCTGGAAGAGAAGACCACAGAGAGTTCTTACGCATGCTCAAACCACAGCATATTATTCCAGCACACGGGGACTTATCCATGCTTGCAGCTTATGCTGAACTGGCTGAAGAGGAAGGTTATAGAATAGGTTATGATATTCACATATTAAGAAATGCTCAAGCACAAGTTTTTAAAAGTTAAAAGAGGGAATTAAAATGAGTGATGTAAAACAGGTACTTGGAAGTTATTCAATTGACATTACAAAAACAATCGAAGAGGAATTATCCACTATTACTCCAGATAATCTTGCTGAAGCATCAGTATACTTAACAAGAGCTGGTGGGAAGATGCTTAGGCCGGCTTTAACATTGATTGCTGCTGAAGCCGTTGGCGGTGCTCGTGAAAGTGCTTTAAAATCTGCAGCCGCTATTGAATTGATTCATACATTTTCACTTATTCATGATGATATCATGGATCAGGATGATATGAGAAGAGGAATGCCTTCTGTTCATAAAGTTTGGGGTGATGATGTAGCTATTCTTGCGGGAGACACTTTATTTTCAAAAGCTTTTGAAATTATAATTGGCACTGAAGGAACAAGTTCAGAACAAAACAATAAGGCATTGGCTACTGTTGCGGATGCATGTGTTAAAATCTGTGAAGGTCAGGCATCTGATATGGGTTTTGAAGACAGGTTTGATGTAACTGAAGATGAGTACATGGAAATGATTTTCAAAAAAACCGGTGCTTTGATTGCTGCAGCTACAAAAGCTGGAGCCATTATGGGAGGAGCTGCCGATGAAGTTATTGATGCCATGTATGAATATGGTAGATTAATAGGTCTTGCTTTCCAAATTCAAGATGATTACTTGGATATTGCTAGTGATGAAGAAACATTGGGCAAACCAATCGGTTCAGATATTGGCAAAGGTAAGATGACTATTATTGCAATTAAAGGTTTATCAAGTGTTGATGATGGCAGATTACTTGAAATCTTAAAATCTGAAAATAATTCTCAAGATGAGATAGATGAAGCAATCGAAATTTTAACAAATTGCGGGGCTATTGAATATGCTCGCAATTTGGCTCAAGAATCTGTTGATAAAGCAAAAGAAGTACTTGAAATATTGGACGACTCTTCATTTAAACAGGTACTTGCAGACATTGCAGATTTCGTACTTGAGAGAAGTGCTTAAATTCTCTCAATTTTTTATATTTTCTAAAAAATGATAATACTTTTTTAAAATTTTTTATGTTTTATGATAGTAATAATTTTATAAAAAGTATTACTATTCCATTTTAATTTTTTTAGTTTTATTTTTTAATATTTTGATTTATAGTAATTTATATTTCAATTAACAATTTTAAATTCTTTTAATTTGCTTAATATATTTTTAATATTGTTA
>NZ_JAZRHE010000072.1:0-2679 GCF_045644645.1 Methanobrevibacter sp. | reverse complement strand
GACAGGAAACAACGGAACAATTGAGAATTGCATGTTTATCAATAACACTGCTAGAGGAGTTGGCGGTGCACTATATATTGGTGGTGTGAACAATACCGTTTCATGGTGTATTTTTGTTAATTCAACTTCACAGCTAACCGGTGAAGCAATATATGCCGATCGCAACCGTGAAAAAATCAGGTTTGTCAATGATACTTTTAATAATAAACTTCCCCTCATTGACGGTGCCGTATTTAATATTGATGCTGATTATCTTTTCTATTCATATAAGATTCCTGTCTGGGGTAATCTAACTGCAGAGAAGAGTAATAATTTGGGTATTATTCCTTTAATATATAAATCTATAGTGGCCGGTGGTTTAAATAATATTAGTAATGATTTAAATTGTTTTGCCCAATATTTTAATGAAACGGGTTTATTCATTTTGAATTTTGCTGCATATGAAGATGTATATGATTATATTTATATGGACAAATATTCCAAAGCTATGATGGACTTTACTGTAGACTGGATTGAGTCATTTCATCTTAATCCAATAAGCCAAACAATTTCTCACTTGGGTTTTGATTATCTCAAATCAATTTCTTTTTCAAATATAACTGATTTTAATCAGGTTTTTGATTATGTACTTCATGGGAACTATGAAGTTAGCCTCACACAAAATCTCATCGGTTTTGTTCATGATGTCTATGATTATAATGATATCCATTCGATTAAAGGCTGGGGTTACTGGTTTGATGCAGATAAAGGTGCTGGAAAATTTGTTAATAATCTTAAAGTTATTTTCACAGATAAAATAAATGCTGAATCCGATGATACATGGAGACCAAATATCTCCGGTTTTGATTCCATACTTATAATGGGTAACGGTTCAATAATTGACGGTTATGCTAAGGACGACCATGATGAAAAAAAATGGGTTGAAATGGGCGGCGATAGTAATACCTATTTTGCGGCTTATGATTTGACTGTTAAAAACTTCAATACTGCAGTTGAATGCCTTGCAGGAACTTGTTATTTCAATAATATTCGATTTGATAACAATCGTATGGACTATACAATTGAAAGAGATTGGGGAGCTGCAATTTTAAATACTGGAAATGTGATGTGTGATAATTGTAGTTTCACAAATAATTACGCCAAAAACGGTGGTGCAATCTTTAATCAGGGTTTCCTGTCACTTAACAACTGCACATTCAAGGGAAATAATGCATATGGAAAAGGCGATAATGTCTGTGTCGGTGACGGAGGACTGATACAGTTTAACGGTATGAACCTCACAGGCGATTTCGGCCCTGTTTACTTTACAGAGAGCATATCTGTAACGGATATGACTTTGATAGGAGTAGTCGTTGGTGTTGGTGCTTTTGCTACCGGTTTTCTTACTACTGTATTTACTTGTAATCCAGTAATTGGTATGGCCGTAGGTGCGTCTATTGGTGCTTGTTTTGGTCTTTTTGCTGCTGCTGAAACTATTGAATCCAGTTATGATGTTAATTTCAATAGATTGAGTTGTACTATAAGTTTTGTTTCAGTAGGAATAATAACTGGTGCATTAGGAGGATATGTTGGAAATTATGCAATTTCTCAAGAGGACTGGGGAGCTTTTGAAGAATCTTTTTCCGATCCAATAGAAAATTCAGTAAAATCAGTAAGTATGGATGGGATATAGTTAGTTAAATGGGGGATTATTATCACCCCCTTTTTTTATTTTTAATCCACATTTAGTTTTCATAAAGCAAAAAATAAGTAAAAATAAAATTAAAAAAATAGTGACATCTTGCCACACCCTCTTTTTTTTAGAAAAGACATACATGCAATTACCTACTTGCAAAAATATTTATATATATCGGTTTTAAATATTAATGTAAGAAGTAGTTTACATTACAAGAAATTTATATAATATCTCTAAAAGTAATGCATACTGATGTTTAGTATATTTCATTTATTCGATTGATATATAATGTGATAGCAGATAATTGTGAGGATTATTCTTACATATTTCCAACTACTTTTGCCTAAAATAGTTATTTATTAACTTATTTTAGAAGATAAAGATTATTTACAGGATTTCTGAGAAATATCTTCCAGTAAATTTTTACCAGTATTAAAATAATCAGGATATGGTTAAGATGAATCTAAAAAAATTAATGGTTTTGGTAATAATAAGTGCATGCCTTTTAATAACTGTATCATGTGCTTTTGCAGCCGATTCAAATCAAATCAATGGCAATGTTACTGCAGATGGACAAAATCATGAAATAAACATTGATAATTTTAATATTATGGAAGTAGATAAAAATGCTAATAGCCAGATAAATTTGAAAGACCCTATTCAAAATAATATAAAAGACAATGGACCAGCAAATGGTGGTGTGCCCGGTTCATATGATGATTTGAAGGAGGATATTGAGAATTTGCATTCCGGTGATGTTTATAATTTTACAAGAGATTATAAATTTGAGGGTGGCAATAGAATAGTATTGCAGGATAATATAATTGCAATTAATCAGAATAATATTATTATTAACGGTAATGGATTTGCAATTGATGCTGGTGGCTCTCAGAACTTCGCAATATTTAAAATATCTGGAAATAATGTAACAATCAGCAATTTAACCTTTGCCAATAGTGTGCCAAGTTGTATACCCGGTCCAACTATTGATGGGCACCGTTTTG
>NZ_JAZRHE010000071.1:0-7900 GCF_045644645.1 Methanobrevibacter sp. | reverse complement strand
ATTGAAATCCCGCCTGCCGGACTTGAACCAGCAACATTTGGATCTACAGTCCAACGCTCTGCCAAATTGAGCTAAGGCGGGAAAATGGGTCCGCCCGGATTTGAACCGGAGTCTCAGGCTCCCAAAGCCCAAAGGATCGACCAAGCTACCCTACGGACCCACATACAAAAATGCATGTAGATAACATACTAATAATAATCTATGCATTCTAATATATAAACATTACTATAATTAGCAAAATATTCTAAAAAATCACATTTGGAAACATAAATTAAAGCCTCGGACGGGAATTGAACCCGCGACCACGAGATTACAAGTCTCGCGCTCTACCAGACTGAGCCACCGAGGCCTAGCTCCATATAAATAGAACACTATAAATTATGTTAAATGTACTTTAAATACTTTACTATAAAATACAAAAATCAACTTAAAATTTAAATAATATTGAAATTATAATTAATAATCATGATAAATACTGAAAATGAATTATTGAATAATATTGAATATACATTAACTAAAATCAGACAGAAAAATCCATTAACTCATTGTATAACAAATTCCGTTACTATAAATGATTGTGCCAATGCAGTTCTTGCAATTGGAGGATCCCCATTCATGGCAGAAGATGCAGAAGAACTCGAAGAAGTTGTAACAATTGCTGATGCTTTGGTAATAAACATTGGCAAATTAAGCAAAGAGCAGATAAACTCCATGACTGTAAGTGCTGAAGCTGCAAATAAAACAGACACCCCAATCATACTCGACCCCGTTGGAGTCGGCGTGACCGAACTTAGGAATAAAACTACTCTCCATTTAATTAACAATTACAAAATGGCTGCAATAAGAGGGAATATTAGTGAAATTAAAGCAATAGCCAAATTAGTTGGAGTAATTGATGAAAACAATACTGCAAAAGGTGTTGACGTGAATGTTGATGACCTCATTACTGAAGAAAACCTGAATGCCAACGGTGAAATAATAAAGGAACTTGCAAACAAACTAGATACAACCATATTGGCTAGCGGACCTATCGACATTTTAAGCGACGGGAAAACAACAATAGCAATTGACAACGGAGATGACATGATGCCATTAATTACAGGTAGCGGATGCATGTTATCCTCAATAGTTGGAAGTTGCATTGGAGGATCAACACCTCTTGAAGGAAGTTTAGTGGCAATTTTAGCAATGAATCTTGCAGGTGAAAAGGCAAGAGCAAAAGTAGATGAAAGAAATGAAGGAACTGGTTCATTTAGAACTTATTTAATAGATTACCTTTACAGAACTAATGCCAAAAGCTTAGTAAACGAATCAAAAATTAAGATACTATGAATACTATAGATTTATCACTTTATCTGGTAACCGACAATAGCGATGACGTTGAAAAATTCCTTAATACCATTGAAGAGGCAATAAAAGGTGGAGTAACAGTAGTTCAAATTAGAGAAAAAACAGCTGATACTCTTGATTTCTATAGGTTATCCCTGAAAGTAAAAGAAATAACAACAAAATACAAAGTGCCTTTAATCATTAATGATAGGGTTGACATTGCACTGGCCATTGATGCTGATGGAGTTCATGTAGGTCAATCAGATATGCCGTGTGACGTTACAAGAAAATTAATTGGACCAAATAAAATATTGGGCGTTTCAGCGGCCACAATCCCTGAAGCAAGAAAAGCTGAAGCGGATGGTGCAGACTATATCGGAACAGGAGCAGTATTTCCAACAGCAACCAAAGATGATGCTCCCAAAGTTACAAAAGAAGAATTGGCAGAAATTGTTAAATCAATCAACATTCCTGTTGTAGCTATTGGAGGCATTAATCTCGATAATGCCTGCGAATTAACCGATACTGGAATTGCAGGACTATCAGTAGTAAGTGCAATAATGAGTTCCGACAATCCCAAAAAATCATCCGAAGAGCTATTGAATATTTTTAATAGTTAATTCAATTTATTTTAAAAAAAAGGAAATATAAAAGTAAATATTTTTACTTTTTACTATTTTTTAGAGCTTCTACGGCAGCCAACTCTTTACCTGCCAACATGCTAATACAAGCTCCACCACCACTGCTCAAGTGGCTCATTTGATCTTCGAGACCAAGACCTGAAGTGGCAGCCGCAATATGGCCTCCTCCTATTAATGTGAAACCATTGGAATTCGCCATAGCATTGATTAAATCCTCAGTACCCATAGAAAATTTAGGGTCTTCAAATACACCAGCAGGACCATTAGCAAATATATACTTGGCTTCCCTGATTTCTTTTGCATAAAATGCAATAGTCTTTATACCAATGTCAAAAATGGCTTCATTTGGAATTTCACTATTGTCAATGTCCACACGTTCACCATCAAGTTCACATGCCACATCAATAGGATACTTAACCTTATCCCCAAATCTTTCAATTAATCCTTTGGATTTTTCGACCATATCCTCATATCCCCTGCTGGTTATGAAATCCCTATTTACTTGGCCAATGTCGATGCCTGCAGCCCATAAAACGATATTTCCAACAATACCTGTTGTTAAAATAGAATCTGCAGTACCATTATTCAATACATTTTCCATCACTCCGATGGAATCATCGGCCTTCATTCCGCCAAGCAAGAACACACAAGGATGTTCAACATTATCAAGAGCACTTTGTATGACAGTCAACTCCTTTTCCATTACACGGCCTGCCGCTGAAGGTGTGTTGACGGTGAATCCAACTAAAGATGCCTGAGACCTGTGAGCGGCAGCAAATGCATCATTTACAAAATAGTCAATAAATGGAGATAAATGCTCTACAAGCAAAGTTTTGGATTGTTCCAGTGGAGTTCTTGAAAGGGTTTCCTCTGAGAAGAAACGTGCATTTTCAAGTAAAAGAATTTCATGTGGTTTTAAGGACTTAATTGCTTCTCTTGCAGAACTAGAAAACAATGAATCAACATATTTTACTCTTAAATTTAAAATATCTGATAAAGCATCAGCGTGTTGAGCTAAAGTTGTGAAATCGTTTTTACCGGGACGGCTTTGATGAGCAAGAAGAACAACTTTTGCTCCCTTATTGGATAATTCCTTAACAGTTTGAGCATGTAATTTTAATCTGGTATCGTCCAAAATAATTCCAGAACCAGGATCAACCGGTGAGTTAATATCAATCCTTACAAGTACAGTTTTATCTTCCACATCAAAATCATCAATTGTGTTAAATTCCTTAGCCATTTTTCTCACTCAGTTTATAATTTACTTACTAAATCAAGCAAGGCATCCTTTGGACTTTCAGCTTTAATTATTCCAGATGCAAGCAAAACACCGTCTGCACCCAAATCCATAGCTGCTTTCATATCATCACCAGTTGTAATGCCTGCGCCACACAATACTTTAACATCCTTATTGATGGCTTTAACTTCCTTTACGGTATCTTCAACAACTTCAGGTTGAGCTTGAGATACAGGAATGCCAGTACCGATTAATTCAGGTGGTTCAACAGCAACAGCAGTAGGGGCAAGAGTGGCGACCGCTTTGGAAGTTTCAATGTTGTTAGTGCATACACATGATTCAATTTCATTGTCCGCACATAACTTAACGACTTCAGCAATGTCTGCCAGTTTCATTCTTTGCTCTGAGTGATTAATTAAAGAACCGCTTATTCCGGCATCAATCAAAGTATTAACAAGACTTGACCCGGTATGGCCCCCTGGAGAAATTGGATCGATATGTTGGGCAAAAATAGGAAGAGAAGTTTCTTCACTAATCCGATAGATATCTGCGGCCTGAGGGGATGCAACCATTGTAATTCCGGATTCGTTTGCAGCACTTTCCAAGTCATGTGCGAGTTCTAAAGCATTCATACCACTTGATTCTAAATAAGTTTTATAATTTAATATCACAATTGGAGTGTCCATAATAATCCCACAATTACTCTTTAGTAATAATATTTGAACAACATTATTAAATAAATTTTTGATTAACGTAGTTTAGTTTGTAAAAATTATATACTACAAAAACTAAAATAACTTTAGTATGTCATTTAATGAAAGCCAAATAGAAAAATTAGAAAAAAGCGGATATCGGTTCGTCGGCAGCCATGGCCATGCTGCAGTTAAAACCTGCCACTGGACACGCCAGAGCATTTCGGACAAGGGAGTATGCTATAAGGAAAAGTTCTACGGAATCAAGTCCCACAGATGTCTGCAGATGTCTCCTGCAGTTCCAAACTGTCAGCAGGAATGCGAATTCTGCTGGAGGGATTTGACATACACACAAACACATTGGGAAGATGAAGAATATGATGACCCAAAAACCATAATCGATGAGGCCATAAAGGCTCAGAACAATTTGATGTGTGGCTTTTATGGAAATCCCAATGCAAACAAGAAAAAATTGGAAGAAATGAAAAAACCAAACAATGCCGCTATTTCACTGGCTGGAGAACCTATGCTCTATCCAAAAATCGATGATCTGATTGGAGAGTTCAACAGAAGGGACTTTACAACATTTGTAGTGAGCAACGGCCAGTGCGTCGACAGGTTGAGAAACCTTGAAAACGATCCTTATCAACTATACCTTTCCTTGGATGCACCTAATGAGAAAATATTTAATGAAGTGTGCAGACCCAGAATAAATGATGCTTGGTTGAATTTAAACGAATCACTCGAAACATTAGCTAGCTTTAACTCACGTACATGTATAAGAAATACTTGTGTTCGTGGAAAAAACATGGAAAATCCGGAAGAGTATGCAAAGTTAATTAAAAAAGCAGACCCTGATTTTGTTGAAGTCAAGGCATACATGTATGTCGGGTCATCACGCAAACGCTTGACAATGGACAATATGCCACTGTTTGATGAGGTTAAGGAATTTGCAAAAAAAATAGGTGATGAGTGCGGTAAGGAAATAGTGAATGAATCTGAAATCAGTCGAGTTGTCCTGCTCGAATAGCCACTCTTTTTCCGATTTCAAATGCACTTTCCAAATCCTTAGGAAATCTTGTTTTACGAATATGTTTTCTTTCCCTTTCATCGAAAGCATCTGAAACATATTTCGAATAGTCCTTAAACTGATAAGTTTCATATACATAGAGATGTTCAGGTTTGGTGAAAACCATGCCTAAACCCATCTCAAAGTGGTTGTGAAGGTCATGATAGCCAATTTGATGTGAAACTTCTTCAGACGCATTCATAGTGTAGATATAAGCCAATGGTATCTTCTTATGCTCAACAGTTTCTGTTTTGCTATATGCTAAAAATGGAAACATGAATCTTTCTAAAAAGCACCTCATATTTCCAGTAACATCACTAAAGTAAATTGGTGAGCCCAGTATAATGCCATCCGCCTTTGAAATCTCATCAAGAATAGGCTTTAAATCATCATTCTGAACGCATCGTCCGTAATGCCTGCCACCTATCCTTTTGCAAGCAAAACAGCTCTTACAGCCATGGAAAGGAAAGTCATATAAGTTTATCCTTTTAACTTCCGCATCAGGATAAACATCTTTAATGCCTTCCAAAGAACTATCCAAGAGTTGGGCCGTATTGCAGTTAGGCCTTGGAGACCCATTGATAGCAAAAAATTTCATTGATTAACCCTTAGCCTTAATCTCTTCGCAAAGCTCAACAGCTTTAAGGGCAGCCTTTTCCATTGAAGTCTCATAGGAAATTCCTGCTTCCTCTAAAATCCTTTGACCTTCTTCCTCATTGGTTCCGGTTAATCTGATTACAATAGGAACATCACGCTCAACATTTTCCAAAGCCTTGATTACTCCACGGGCAACATCATCAGCCTTAGTAATACCTCCTAAAACATTTAAAAATACCACTTTTACTGGGTCATAGTTCAATACAATGTTTAAAGCTTGGTTAATAATTTGTTCTGAAGCTCCTCCACCAATATCCAAGAAGGTTGCTGGTTCTCCGCCGTTAATCTTAATCATGTCCATTGCAGTTAAAGTTAGGCCTGCGCCATTACCAATTACAGCAATGTCCCCATCCAATTGAACAAAGTCCACTGCTTTTTTCTTGTAGTGCATTCTTTCAACCAAATCCTGATGTCTGAACAATGAATCGTTTTCGACAACCATTTTAGCATCAGCGGCAATTAAACCCTCTTTGGTTAAAATCAATGGGTTAATCTCAGCAGTATCGGCGTCATATTTATCGAATACATTATACAATTTCCAAATCATGTCCCCCATCGGGGAGATTAATTCAGATGGAACATCCATCCTACGTGCGATTTCACGTGCTTCATATGGTAAGAATTCAATTAATGGATTTGGATAGTATCTGATGATTTTTTCAGGGTTTGTTTTAGCCAGGTTTTCAATTTCGACCCCACCCTCTTTACTTGCGAGAATTACAGGTCTTCTAGCACCCCTATCAACTGATACGGTTACGAAAAATTCATTTAAAATATCGGCTTTTTCTTCAATTAAAAGGTGTTTTACTTTTTCACCTTTAATTTCCATCCCAAGAATTTCATCGGCAACTTTTAAAGCTTCACCAGGGTTATCGGCAAATTTAACACCTCCGGCTTTACCTCTACCACCAGTTAAAACTTGTGCTTTAACAACAACTGGGACGCCCATTTCAGAAGAAATTGTCATGGCTTCTTCTGGAGAGTATGCCACATGGCCTTCTAGAATTGGAATGCCTTCATCATTAAATATTCGTTTTGCTACATTTTCAAAAAATCTCATAATAACACCTATTCAGCTAAAGCATATCCCGCTTCAAAAGCTTTAATATTTTTCTCCTCGGTTCCTTTAGGAACGCTAACTTCAATAGCTTTAATAGCCGCTTCTTTAGAGATAACTTTAGTAATTTTTGTAATAGCTCCAACCATAACAATATTAGCTACAATCTTCAAACCAATCTCATCAATAGCTGTTTTGGTTGCTGGAGCTTCATAAACTTTAATATTATGCTCCTCTATAAAATCTTTAACATCTTCAACATCGGTTGTTCCGGGATCGACAATCAATGTTCCTTCATCTTTCAAATCCACAATATATTTCATTAAAGCCTCGTTAGACATGGCCACTAAAATATCCGGACTTTGGACTTTTGGATACTCCACTTTGCCGTCACTAATAACAACTTCACATTTAGAAGCTCCACCACGAGCTTCAGGACCATATGATTGTGTTTGAACTGCTTCTTTTTCATCAAAAAGACTTGCAGATTTACCTAAAATAATACCTGCAAGAATAATTCCTTGACCTCCAAATCCACAAATTCTAATTTCAGTTCTCATTTTATCCCCCTATAGCTCAGTCTCATATGCAGAATTAATAACAGTTTTATTGCCTGATTTTTCTACACTAATCTTATCAAGGTTTTCTGTGAATTCATCCTTTCGAATATTAGCAAATTCACCAACAACAATTTTACCTTCTAATTCTTTTGCTCTCATCCTATCCGCAGCAGATTTAAATACGGTATTTGCTTTCATTATTGCAGCCATTGCAGTAGGAGTTTTTAATTTATTTTTACGACCAAAGTAGGTTGGACATTGAGTTGCAACTTCAATAAATGAAAATCCAGGATTCTTTAATCCGTCTTTAATTGACAATACAAGATTCTCAATTTGGACGGTTGTCCATCTTGCAGAATAAGTTGCACCGGCCGCCGCAACAAGTTCAGCTAATTTAAATGGAGCATCTTGGTTTCCATATGGTGCAGTAGTTCCAAAACTACCTTTAGGAGATGTAGGGCTGATTTGACCCCCAGTCATACCATAAATATTATTATTGATACATATTACAGTCAAGTTAATGTTTCTTCTAGCTGCATGAATTAAATGATTACCACCAATAGATGCCGCATCACCATCACCAGTGAATACAACAACGTCCAAATCCTTATTGGCTGTTTTTAATCCAGTTGCAAAACTTAATGCCCTTCCGTGAGTA
>NZ_JAZRHE010000070.1:0-6161 GCF_045644645.1 Methanobrevibacter sp. | reverse complement strand
TATAAATAATAAACTTTTGATATTATAATTTTTTTTAAAATTATGGTATATTGAATTAAGAGGAATAATATGAGCTTAATTATTGCTTACATTGGAAAGAACGGATGTGTAATGGCGGCTGATAAGAGAAAGATTGGTTATTTTGGTGATAAAGAAAATTTAGAGATTTTAGAAAAAGAATTATATGATGGTATAATCATCAGTGATGATGAATTCAAAAAAAGAGCTGATGAATTAGGCATTTCTGTAAAGATTACTGATGATGCAAGTAAATTAAAGATAGTTGGAAATTGTATAAGGGGAGAAGTAAGCACAAAAGGAACTTTTGAAACAAGGCGCAGGAGAATTTATGGAACTACTAATGGTTATCAATTGGTGGAATTATTAGGTTCCGAGGTTACTTCACGTAATGCCGGTGAAAGCGGAATTATCATTTTTGGGAATAATTTTGCTAAAAAGATGGCTGAAACTTTAATTTCAAGAAAGTTCAAACCTTCTTCAAGTTTAAAATCCAAAGGAGAAGTTTTCGAAGAAATTATAAACGAAGTTGCATCTAAAACTCCTACTGTGGGTATTAATTGCGATGTATTAAGACAAGACCCTCATTTTAATACTTCTCAAGCTCAAAAACATTTGAACATAACTATCGACAATGATATTAAGGTATTAGTTAAATTCAGACAAAATTTGACAGAACAACTAGTTCAACAAAGCATTGAAATTGAAATGGCCAATAAAGTCATTGATAAAGGGGATGTTGGCAGAGTTGTTTCAGTTGATGGAAATATTCTATATGTCCAGTTAAATGACAAAACACAGGCAATGGATGAAAACTGGAAGAAACTAGCTGGCCCGGGTCAAAATGTAATAATGTTTACAGAAAGTGAAAATGTAAAAATAGGGGATAAAGTCACAATAAAGGATGAGGATTTATGTCTTAAAAAGGACAAGTCCTCCCTGAAATGTGACGTAATCTTATGTTCGTTATGATTGGGGATTTTAAATGAAATTGACTTTTTTAGGGAGTGGAGGTGGAAGATTTTCCGCTATCTCTCAAAGAAGAATGACTGGAGGGTTCAGGATTGATAATCTCAATGGTAAGAATTATCATGTTGACCCAGGACCGGGAGCTCTAATAAGAACTTATCAATTCGGCTTTGATCCTCGTAATTTGAGTGGAATCTTTGTTTCCCATGCGCACACTGACCATTATAACGATGCAGAAATCCTCATTGAGGCAATGACCAAAGGCATGACTAAAAGTGTAGGGACTATTTTTGGAAGTACCAGCGTTCTGGAAGGCTATGACCAGTGGGGACCTTGTATTTCGTCATACCATCAGTCTAAATCGGATACGATTCTTCTAAAACCCGGCAATGTCGAAGAGGTAAATGGCATTAAAGTTAAAGGAACTAAAACGATTCATGGGGATCCTGCGGGAGTGGGTTTTCAAATTGACTATAACGGGTTCAAATTGTCTTATACGTCTGACACGGATTATTTTGATAAATTGCCTGAATGCCATAAAGGGGCGGATATCCTAATTGCAAGTGTCTTAAGGCCGGGCAGCAGGTCGATTAATGGGCATATGTGTTCTAGAAATTTCATTGATTTAATTAATGAGGTTAATCCTAAAGTTGCTGTAATGACTCATTTGGGACTTAAAATGATTTCTTCAAATCCTGTTACTGAAGCTAAAAAGATTGCAAAAGAAACCGGCGTAAAGGTGATAGCTGCATTCGATGGGCTTTCATTCAATGTTAATTTTAAGAATCCGAGAAGGTTTAGGTTAATATCTCTTAAGGATGTTGAATCCCAAAACCACAGCACTTCTCATGCAATGTATACAAGCGAAAGAAGAAACTCCTATCAAACTGCAATCAAAAATAATGAGTTTGACGAACTTACAATATTAAGGAAAAATGCAAATTAAAGTTCCAGGTTAGTTGGATGGATAAATCCTGAGCGAATCATATGGTCTGCAAGGACAATTGCGGTGCTTGATTCAGCTACAACTGTCACTCTTGGACAGATGCAGGGATCATGCCTTCCTTTAATTTCTATTTTTTCATTTTCTTTTTTATCTAAATTAACTGAATTTTGGCATTTGGAAATTGATGGAGTCGGCTTCACTGCAATTCTTGAAACGATTGGCATTCCATTGCTCATTCCACCAATAATTCCGCCGGAGTTATTGGTTTTTGTAGTAATTTTGTCATTTTCGATTTGGTATTCATCATTGATTTGCGAACCGGTATGTGTTGCAACATCAAATCCAAGACCTATTTCAACTCCTTTAACAGCACCAATGTTCATTAAGATTCTTGCAAGGTCTCCATCCAATCTTTCAAAAATGGGTTCGCCAAGTCCTGCCGGAAGGCCTATAGCTATTGTTTCCACAATTCCTCCAATGGAATCTCCTTCGCTCTTTTTAGCCAATATTAAATCTTCCATTTCAGTTGCAGCCTTTAAGTCTGCACAACGGACTGGATTTTTCTCAATGTTCTCTTTTATAGTATAAAATTCTTGAGGCTCTGCTTTGACGTGTCCAATTTGAGTAACGTGAGAAATTATTTCAATGCCATGGGTTTTAAGAAGTTTTTTCGCTATTGCCCCACCAATGACATGGCCGATGGTTACCCTTCCGCTTCCACGGCCGCCTCCGTTGTAGTCGTAATTTCCGTATTTGCTCATCCATCCGAAATCCCCATGGGATGGACGTGGTGTGCTTTTAAACATTGTGTAATCTTTGGAGTGTTGATTTTTATTGAATACAATTCCGGTAATCGGTGTTCCATCGGTTTTTCCTTCAAAAATTCCGGATAATATTTGAACTTCATCTGATTCCTTTCTCGGGGTTGTTACACTGCTTGTTCCTGGTTTTCTTTTATCCAATTCTTTTTGAATGTCTTCAACACTTAATTCAAGATTTGCAGGGCATCCGTCAACAATAGCTCCAAGAGCAGGACCATGGCTTGCTCCAAAACTTGTTATTTTAAATTTTTCTCCAATTGAATTTGACATCTTAAGCCTCTTTTTTGTAATTGGTCTAGTATTTGTATTTTGGAGTTATTAAATGTTTAAATTTTTGCAAATGTTTTTGCATTCCTGAAGAGTATGCTCGGCTTTAACTGTTCCCATTTCTGTGTCAAGTGTGAAATCAGTATTAAGTTTAACAATTTCTGACAAAAATAATTTATAAGCATTTAATGATTCATATCCATCCTGTCCTGCTTCTTTTTTTAATTTTTCTATGTTGTCTCCAAAGTTAAATTTATTTTAAAGACCTACTGACAAAGAAGTGATAAGAGAAGCGATTGCATCGCTTTCACCGGTGATGAATGCATTAATATTATTCATTTGTTCCAGTGGCTGCGGAGGGCTGAAACCTTGAATTAAACAATCCCGGGTTACATTGATGAGCTATCAGAATATTTGCCTAACGGAAGATGGATATTTTCGAAATAATCGACTATATTAAGGGCAATGACAATATTGTGTCTGCTTTCAATATTCGGAGAATAAAAACAAACAAATATTATACAACCTATTGCAGTCCAGAAACAGTCAATGCCATTAATGCTTACATTTTATCAGAATGATAATGTTACGAATGAAAGCCAGTTATTTAAGACGTATGAATCTTATGTAATTACTTATTTTCAAATAATTAATTATAGACTTGGCTTGGGTCGTGTAGGAAAATATCGGCGTTTTAGAAGTCATATGCTCCGTAAATTTCATGCTAGTGCATTATATGATGAGGGTATGGGAATAGGCAATGTAAATGACCTGCAGGGCAAAGCCAAGAACAAAACCGATCAGGTCTACTTCATGACCAATCCTTATGATTTGAAATATGGGAATATCAAGCACCTGACGGCTGTTACAATAAACAGGGATGTTGAGAAACTATCTATCAAGTCTCCGGAATTTGTGCAAATGGAAAATGAGAACAAGGTGCTGGAATCCGACTTTATTCTATTTTTTTTAAAATTGATAGCGAACAGTTAAGGGACATTCATTCTGAATTTGATAAATGTATATTCGACAATAATTTTGAAGTTTCAATAAAATTAGATAAATCTTTAAGATTGGAAATATTGGATAATCATTTTTATTAATTTAAAAAGTTTGAAATGAATATTTTCAATCAGAATACTCAAAAACATGATTTCCACATATCCAATCAACTGCTTTTAGCTTGTGTATTGTTTATCACATAAACCCGTTCCTTGTTATAATATTTTTCGACATTGTTGTTTGGCCATATGTCAGGTTCACTTTTCAAATCATCAAAGTATAAAATCGAACCTGGCGTAATATTCTTCAGCTCAATTTCAGTTGAATTGGAAGTTTTAAGTATATGAAACCTGCTGTCCTGTTCGAATGCAAAATTTTTGGCAGTTCCGTTTTTCAATTCCTGCAGACAGGTATATGAATTTGAAAATTTGTAAGTATTAGGTAAATAAAATGTCAGTATTAATGAAATGATGACAACAATCACAAGCATTTTTTTAAAATCATCACTTTTGAAGTTAATATTTATGAACTCTTCCTTTTGTAATAGGGTTATCAGCAAGGTATAGTTTATCCAGCTTAATAATATGAAAGTTATCCAAATGACATTAGTTACGCGAGGCGCTCCGAAATCACTCATCGCATAATAAGGCACGGCAAACATGCCGGCAATAACAAGCAATGAACAGGCCAGGGATGCAAAGAGATGGATTGCTTTAACTTCATCTTCAATGTTTTCTGAGACCTTCAAGGACAGGGGAGTAATGATTATTAGACTCAGCACCCATTTAAAGTTCATCCAATTCACAAAAATGCTTTTTAAATGTCGAAAAGTGTTGATTAAAAGGTCAATGAGTCCTGAGTTAGTTAATCCTTCTTGAATAAGTGATTCTTGACGAATTGCAGTGCCTGGGGCGGTATACATTATAATGAATCCTATTATGGCAAGTGCCAATGGTAAAATGGAATAATATCTCTTTTTCTTTAAAATTAGGAATATGCTGAACAGTGACAGGAATAGGATATTTGCAAATGCGGTTACATGATTTCCTCCAGAAGTGAAAAACGAAAGCACCCCTGAAAAGGTCAGCAGCAAATAAAATTTTTTATCATTTTTATCCGTATAAAACAGTTTAATTAATAAGCAACACCCCAACAAATTAGTGAATGCCCAAGGAATGTAATTCATGGCTCCATTGTACCAGAATAGTCCTTGGGTGGCTGAAGGAAGCAACAAATTTAGGACAGTTAGTATAACTAAAGAAAATGTGAAGACAAAAATGTTTCGTTCTTTAATGAAATATTCATTTAGGATTTTCAATGAAAAGTATATGCAAACAAATTCTATAAAAAGTATTATAAGACAAGTTATGCTATAGAATTGCTCTCCGAAAATTGCGGGTTGCAGAGATAAGATAAATGCAGATGAATATAGTCCCTGCCAGGTATTGTAATAGTTTATGTCTGTCTTAACTGCAGATTCAATCAAATCGAATATGTTTCCACCATTTTGAACTGCTTCATGAGTTAGAAGAGAATATCCGAAGTCATCGGCAGAAGGCCGGTCATAGCTCCCAACCATAATGAGGGGCAGCAATAAGGATATGCAAATTGCGATAATCAAAAAATAATTTTTATCTTTCCCAAAATTTAATAAATCCATTTCTCCACCATAAAAAATTCATAAGATATTAAAATGATATGAAGATGATAATTTAAATATCTTTTCTTCAAAAACTTTGCATCAAACAAGGCAATTTGTCCATTATATTTCCTATTTATTAATTTTTTCATACTTTCGTTTTAATTTCAATTATATATAAACATCAGCACAATATTTTTAATTGGCACATAGGAAAAAGGTTCAGAAGTGGAGGGTTTTCATCCACATTATTCATAATTATTTCATTACATTTTTTAATTTTGTGTGTGTTTAATTTCGTTACTATTTTTTTATTGCTTTGCTTATATTTTTATTGAAATTAATGAATAAATATCTAATTTTGTTGATTTGAACACAAGACAAAAATTTAATTATGTTCCAAAATAGAATTTATTATAGAAAGGTTATTAGAAAAAACTAATAAGTTACTGATTTTTAAGTGATTACTATGGAATTCCCAACTACAAGAATGAGAAGA
>NZ_JAZRHE010000069.1:0-30432 GCF_045644645.1 Methanobrevibacter sp. | reverse complement strand
TTATCTATATTGAATACATTATATATATAATTACCAAGTTTTATAAATTTTTAAGAAAATAATATATTCATGGAAATTTTTTATGTATTGGATGCATCTGCATTTATCAATGGGTTTCATTTGGAAACAAAAAATAATTTCACAGTTCCGGAAATAACCTCTGAAATTAGGGATTTTGAGTCACGCTTAAAATTTGATGCCGCAATTGATGAAAACAGGTTAATCATTCAAGATGTTACCGGGGACTGTATTGATGCAGTTGATGAAATCATCTCCGAGTCGGGGGATATTCTAAGATTGTCCCTTCCTGATAAAAAATTAATTTCGCTAGCTTACATGTTTCACAGGCAGGGCAGGAATGTTAAAGTCATTAGCGATGACTATACGATTCAAAATACTTTGAAGATAATGGGCATTCCATATTCCGGTGTTATCACAGAAGGAATCAAAGAGGTTTATAACTGGAAAAAAGTTTGTGAGGGCTGTAAAAAGGAATATGGTGAGGATTATCCATTTGATGACTGTGAAATCTGCGGATCTAAAATATTTAAAAAGAGAATTAAGGTGAGTAGATGAGGATTGGTGTTGTTGTTCATGGCCCAAACATAATCGATTCAGGTTATGCATTAAAATTAATAGAATTGCTTTCACAATATGGTGAAGTCTCAGCTAGGCTTGGTGGAACAATGGGTCGGACTGCTGTTATTGATGCTAGTTTGGAGAATATTATTGATATTCAAAGAAAACTGGTTCCAAGTGATTCTTTAAAGATATTTTATGATGATGATGTTGATGTGATCTTTTTACTTAATTATGGAAAATCCAATGTTACGGGTCAGGTTTTCGGATATAAAGTTTATAATCATTATTTGGATAAGATTGGTGACAATAATATTCCGGTTATTCAAATTGAAAGGCCCGGTGAAGAAGACGGAAGTATCATTCCTTGGAATAATGATTTGGAGATTGCTGAACAGTTGTCTCAAGAATTAAATCTGGCTATTGTAAAACCCCATGAAGTTTATGATAATCATATCAAAAATGATAATCCTAATTTCAACCAAAGAATTGTTCATGGTGTGAGTCCTGATGAAAATATAATGGTGAATGGCATTGTTATTGGAAAAACTAACTCTGATAAACTCACAGTAATTTCAAAAGACAATCATATTGTGGATATTATTGGTGGTGAGCTTAAGGAACATGGCCTTGAAAAGTTAGGGGAGGTTGACTTGGATTCGGCAATTATAAAGACGGGACTTTTAAGACATGCAAAGGTCACACCTAGGGTTATTTCAGATGATAAGCCTGATGAATTTAAAATTACTTTTTTAGACCATGCAGGGGAGGATGTTTATAAGTTTAAAGACTCTTCATTGGTCATTACTGTTGGTGATGATACTACTTTGATATCCTCTGACATTTTATTTAGATTTGATGTACCTGTAATTGGAATAACTGATGGTGATTTGGATAAGGTTGTGGAAGATGGATTTAAGGTTAAGGATTCTATCATCTTTGAAGTTGAAAGTGGTTTTGATGACATCATCGGTCAAAATATTAAAAAGGAAATCTTCAGGGATAAACAGGTTTCATATGATTTTTCAAATATCCCGGAAGTTGAGGTAAAAATTGTTGAAATAATAAATAATATTAATTGCAAATACAAAATTAATTATATTAAGTAAATAGGAAGTGAAATCTTTGGATTTTAAAAATCTTGTTCGTGAAATTCAAGAATTTAAAGGAGTATCTCGTAAAAGTTCAATTGATAATGTAATATCTCTTTTAAAGGAATCATATAATGTGTCTGGAGATGTTGTAATTGACATAGGTGATGATGCTTCAGCTATTGACATTGGTAACAATCAAGTTTTATTGCTTGCAGCTGATGGAATATGGGGGGACATCATGAATGTCAATCCATATTGGGCGGGCTACTGTTCTGTTCTTGTTAATGTTAATGACATTGCTGCAATGGGCGGAAAACCATTGGCCATGGTTAATATAATGTCAATCAGCAATGACAGTATTTACGAGGATTTGTTAAATGGAATCAAAGATGGTTGCTTGAAATTTGGTGTTCCGATGGTCGGGGGACACTTGCATCCTGATGGTGAGGTTGACTCGTTGGGTGTTGCAATTGCGGGCATTGCTCAAAAAGATAAAATTATAACCAGCTTCGGAGCTGAAGTTGGAGATAAGGTAATTGTGGCAATTGATTTGGATGGAAAGCCTCACGAAATGTTTAGCCTGAATTGGGATACTACCTATGATAAAGATGCTCAGTTGGTTCGTGATCAAATTACTGCAGTCCAATACCTGGCGGAGCATGGTTATATTAAATCCGGAAAAGATATTTCAAATCCGGGGATTTTAGGAACCCTGGAAATGCTTTTGGAAACTTCCGACAAAGGTGCAGTTGTTAACCTGGAGGCCATTCCAAGAAATGAAAATGTTGAATGGGTGGATTGGCTTAGATCTTATCCGGGTTCAGGTTTTGTTTTTACTGCGAATGAAGATTATTGTGAATATATCAAAGATTACCTTTCAAGATTTTCAATTGAAGCTGCAATCGTTGGTGAAGTAACTGATTCAAATTCACTTTATTTGAATTACAGGGATGAACAAGCCGAAGTGTTTAATCAGGAAAAAAATCCTGTTTTTATATTTGGATAGTCAGGTGGTTTTATGGACGTTGGCAAAATAGTATCAAACTCATTCAAGTATCCTTTTAGGAATATTAAGAAATTACCCATCCTGTTTATTCTTTTTGTTTTGGCTGCCTTTATCCCGATTGGCATGCTATTTGACAATAGGTATGTCGTAATTTTTGGAGCATTTTCGTTTTTCGTATTTATTCTGGTCGTGCCAGGATATCTGTTGTCGTTTGTCCAAGTAGGTCTGAACGAATCATCCATGTTTCCTTCCCTGAATTTTGTAAACAGCATATATAACACTATTCGGTTATTGGTCTTGAGAATCGTATATATGATTGTGCCTGCACTGGTATTTTTCATTGTCTTGTCTACTTTGGGAACATCAAGTATTGACATGCTTCTTAACATAGATATTCTTGGTTTTCTTCTGGCTGTAGGTTTAATTTTCCTCATTGTCCTGATCGTTTATATTCTGTTTGAAGTTTTGTTATTCTTTGCAAAAGCTCGTTTAGCTTACTTGAACAGTTTAACTGAGGCTTTAAAAATGCATAAGGTGATTGGGGACATTAGAAACATTGGTGTTAAGAATATACTTAAATGGTTAATCATTATGGCAATATTGATGATTGTTTTTTCTGTGGTTTCCTCATGGGTGGTATTAATTCCATATGTCGGATTCCTGATTTATATCTGCATCATTATTCCATTAATGGAAAGCATAGGCAATTATTCGTTGGGATTGTTATATTCAAACATTGCTGAAAATAATGGGGGCAATGATTTAGAGGAATTTGAAAGAGAGATTCGATTATTAAAATATGGTAATTGAACCTTTCCCATTTTTCCATTTTGAATTATCATGGGTTGCATCTTTTACAAGGCACGTATCCCTGATTAACCGCTTCATCCCTACTTGAGAAAAACACCTTATTTTTTTCAGACATCTTGCCTACACTGCTGCAACCGGCTACATGGAATTTTCCAGAATTTGAATTGCCTACATAGCTTCCAGAGTCAGAAGAAGTCTGTGAACTACTTGAACTTGTATCTGAATTGCTGGATGAACTTTGATGGCTTGAAGTTGGTGTATTTTCATTTGCCCAGTCATATGGATAGAATTCGCTTGGCGGCATGTACATAATCTCTGCAAGGCCTTCTTTTAAAAGCATTTCATTTAGATTTTTGCCGTCAACAATAACAACTGCCAGTGTTCTTCCATATTTGTCGCTGTGTTTTGAATCATCAATGTCAATGCCAACTTCTTTGTTTAAGCATAATTTCTGAACGAAGTTTTTGGAAGCGATATATCCTTCAACACCTCTCTCGGGAGTATTTACTCCAACAAAACGTACCTTTTCACCATTATCTAACTCAATCGTATCTCCATCAACAACTTTAGTACAGATTGCACTTTCCTCCACATGGCAATTTGTATTGGAATATTGATTTAGAATGTCGGAAACAGACATGTCTGAATACTTGGAGCTGGGGATATTGTGGGAAAAGCCAGTCCCGGTGTAAGCACTGGCTATTGAAATAGCTCCAATTGCGATTAACAGAATGATTAATAAAGAAAAAACATGTTTTTTTGTAATGGTCATTAATTTTCCCTCCAATAATATATTGTTATAATCTGGTGTTAATATACTTTTTCAAAATCAAATAAATAATTTTAATATATAATGATGCTATAAATATATAATATTAAAAATTCTTATTAGGAGATTGTATGTTAATTAAAATTAATGGAGAAGAAGTGGAAGTAGCAGATGCTTCAACAATTCAAGATGTAATTGATGAAACAAATGCTCCATATACTCCTGGTAGTATTGTTTGCCTGATTAAGGGTAAAAAAGAACTTGAACAGAATATTAGTAAGTACAAGATTAAAACAAACAAGGGTTCTATAATCATCCAATTGGACGAATCCGAGGAAGCAAAACCTTTGGTTGATGTTTTCAAAAATCAATATGAAGATTTTGTTGACTTGAATATTAGATGGTCTACTCCAACCGAAGTGGCTGTCGGTCCTATCGTAACTGATTTGGAGCCCACTTCCGATGAATTCAAATATTATGAGGGGGATGTTGTTTTAAGTTTGTCTAGTTTTAGTAATGAGTCCACTCATTTAATAATGCTTAAGGAAAACACAACAAATGTCTACAGTGTGCCACCACACAATAAAGGTATTTTTGCCAAAGTCATTGGCGGTAGGAAAACCTTGGAAAGTTTGACTGATGATGATGCCGTAACCGGCATCGAGCCAATTGTTGTACGAAGCACAACAACCGATAGTGCTTCGGTTTCTGATCTGACAACTGTTCTTGAAGAGGGAAATGAACTATACACTTATATTTCATTTGAAATTGATGAAGATTCACCAACATGTGTTGAACATTTGTTCTCACTGGTCAAGGATGGTAGAATTAAAGTATCCTATGACAGCGAGTCTTTTGTAGGTTTTTATGATTTGGCAGGATTGGAAAAACCTCAGGAAGATACTACTCAAAGAACTAGGGGAACCATCACTGTTAGAAATAACGGTGTAGGTATCGGAAAGATTTTCGTTTATCGTGAAAACAGGGTGTTGACTCCAAACCATACTACTGTGGGTAAAATTGTAAAAGGTATGGAAATCATTGACATTGCCAAAGAAAATGATTTCATTACAGTTAAAGCAGAACAACAAAGATTAATGCTGTTAAACAAAACTCAAAAGGAAGCTACGGAAATATTGTCTGCAGTTGGTGTTGAGCACATGATTGATGGATTAATCGATGAGGATGCGATAATCGTTGAGCAAGTTCCTAAACATACAATTGATATCTTAAGAGAAGGAAGAGTAGTAACTAAAGCGGTTAATAAAGAAGATTTATGTATAATTAAATTTGTTGATGATGCCCCAAGGTCTGTAAGATACTTTAAATTATTGTCCGGCCTTTTAGAAAACCCGGTAGGTAAAATTAAAGTTCACTTTGCAGTACCTGGAATGCACATTGTCATATTTGAAGGAGATAAGAAATCCGCTAAGGGTTTAATACCTGAAAATAATCCGGTTGAGAAAGTTATAAGGGGCCAAATCGGCATCACCAATATGGCTTCAAAAAGTGCTGGTTTGATAGGTATTAGATTTGAAGATAATTATGAATTCGGACCTACTGCAGAAAGTTTTGATGCAACCAATATAATTGGGGATGTTGTTTCCGATTATGATAGTCTTGAAAAATTAAAAGAAGGAGTTGAAGTGTATGTCACAGAATCTAACCATGAGTCCTGATTTGGGTACTGAAGATTGGGATCCGGATGTAATCACTCGCATGATATTTATTGGACCGGGAGCTCATGTAAGCGAACAGGAAATTGTAAATGAGTTTCACATGCTTGATTTGCCACTTACAATTAAAAACACTTGTTACGGATCCATGATTAGTGGTAAAAGTGAAGATGTTTACAAAGCTATTGAGGAAATAAGGAAACTTGATCCGGCACACATTTTCACAAAAGAAAGAGGATTTGCTCCGGGTGATCCTAGAAGATGCAGAGGTCATAGATTCGGTCCTAGGGAAGGTTTCCATCAAATGGAAAAAGAATATAGAATACTTGGTTTTGTTGCTGAAGCTTTAGAAAACCCTAAAGAGGTCACAGTTGAAGAGAAAAAACCAGTTAAAGTTGATGAATTCAAAAAAATTATGGATGAATGTTTAGAAAATAAAGAATAGGTGAAAACATGGTTAAAATAGCTATTTATCCTCCAAACTCATTAATCTTAGCAGATTTACTTGAAAGAAAAGGTCATAGTCCTTTAGTTTTACAAAAACAGATTAGGCAAAAAATCAAAGACCCTGAAATTGATTCCCCTCCAATGAATATTACTGAGGAAGACCCTATTAAAGGTCTTAAATATGCAGCTATTGAGGTTCCTTCAGGTGTTCGCGGAAGAATGGCAATTATAGGGCCCCTTATAGATGAAGCGGAAGCGGCAATTGTTGTTGATGGGGCACCATACGGTTTTGGCTGTATAGGATGTGCAAGAACTAATGAACTGTCAATATTTTTGCTCAGAAACAAAGGTATTCCAGTTTTAGAACTTGATTATCCTACCAATCAGGATGAAACATATGTAATGGTAAATAAAATTAATGAATTTGTAGATTCACTAGAAGAAACTGTTGAGGAGGAATAATAATATGGTTAAAATTGCTTTAGTTTCATGCGGAACAGAATATAGTGGAATTCAAAAAGAGATTGAAAAAGCGGCAAATAAATTTGGTGCAGAAATTGTTCTTCCTGAAATTGATTTGGATTACATTGATGAATCTTATGAGAAATTTGGATTTTCAGCTCAAAGTTCAAGTTTGAAATTGATGATTGCAAGAGCTATGGCTATTGTGGAAGGCAGATCTAAACCTGATGCTGTATTTATTGCGACTTGTTTTAGATGTGCTGAAGCAGCATTGGTTAGAAACGAAGTAAGAAGATTTATACAAAATAATACACGCATTCCTGTAGTTACCTATTCATTCACTGAAAGAACAAAAGCAGATGAACTTTTCATCCGTATGGAAGCATTAGCTACAACCGTAACTCGTAGAAGCATTCTTGCCCGTGAAAAACAAGAAGGACTTACTCTTGGGCTTGACTCTGGTTCAACCACTACAAAAGCAGTGCTTATGGAAAATAACCAGGTCATTGGAACTGGTTGGACAGCTACTAAAGATATCATTGAATCAGCAAAAACAGCAGCTGCAGAGGCATTCGCCAACACTGATTATGATTGGGATGATGTGGATGGTATTGGAACTACCGGTTATGGTAGATTTACCATGGGTCAGGAGTTCTGTGCCGAACTTATTCAAGAAGAGCTGTCTGTTAATGCAAAAGGAGCAGTATACCTTGCAGACTGTCAAAAGGGTGAAGCTACCGTATTGGATATTGGGGGTATGGACAACAAGGTTATTACAGTTAATAATGGTATTCCCGATAACTTCACTATGGGTGGTATCTGTGCAGGAGCATCTGGAAGATTCTTGGATATGACTTCCCGCAGGTTGGATGTTGATATCACTGAATTAGGTCCTTTAGCTGTTCAGGGCGATTGGAGAAAGGCTATGCTAAACTCCTATTGTATTGTATTCGGTATTCAGGACCTTGTTACCACTTTAGCGGCAGGCGGCTCTAAAGCAGATGTGGCTGCTGCGGCATGTCACTCCGTATCCGAACAGGTTTATGAACAGCAACTTCAGGAAATTGACATTCGTGAACCATTAATACAAGTGGGTGGAACAAGTTTAATATCTGGGCTTGTTGAAGCTGTTAGTGAGACTTTAGGTGGAATTGAAGTTATTGTACCTGAATATTCTCAACATATCGGTGCTGTAGGAGCAGCTCTTTTGGTATCCGGAATGGGACACAGACATGATAATGAATAAGAGGGTTGGTTTTAATGTTAGTTGAATGCTATGATGAGAGAGGTGCAGAAGTCTATGAAATCATTATCAAACAGATCTTTCAGGATTTGGTACTTGGATCTTCTGTCGATGATTTGAAGGCTTACGTCAATCCGGATGACCCTGTCTTTGTCTTGGCCATTAAAATGAAAAAGACATCTAATGCAATTGCGTTTGGTGATGTTGCAAATTTAACTTATGATAAGGCGGATGATGTAACAAGAATCTTAATTGATAATGAAAATTACCTTCCCAATATCTTAAAGAGATTATGGAGACTCTTTTCAAGAGACGAGATTTATCAGCCAAACAGATATCAGCTTGAAATACAGGGGGATTATACTCATTTGGAGACATTGATTGTCGATGACCCTCATTCCAATTTGCAAAGACGCATTTACGATGCGGTCTTCAGGATATTGCCTGAAGGTTTCAAAATCATTAAGGATATGTCTACTGAGGACATTGTTTGTGTCGTGGCTACAGATGAGTTAATTAAGGATGCGTGGATTGAAAAGGCCAATGAGTTTATTGACGAACTGAACAATGGTATATAGAAAGGTTTATATATTTGTTCGTATCAATACAAATTAACAGTTGTTATATTGAGGAGAAGTGATATTATGGCTGAGCATAAAGGTTCAAGATTTGCACATATAACAAAAGCACATCCATGCTTTAATGAAAAAATGCATGATAAAGTAGGTAGAGCACATGTACCGGTAGCACCAAAGTGCAATATATTCTGTAACTTCTGTACAAGGGATATTAATGATGAAGAAAACAGGCCTGGTGTGGCAAGTTGTGTAATGGATGCCGATGCCGCAATCAAGCATGTTAATGATGTTACTGCAGATGGCCCGATTGCTGTTGTGGGGGTCGCAGGTCCTGGTGATTCTCTTGCTAATGAAGAAACATTCGAATTCTTTGAAAAATTAGCTTCCGAACAACCTGATTTAATCAAATGTATGAGTACTAATGGACTTTTACTTCCAAAATATGCAGATAAACTTGCAGAACTGGGTGTAAATTCTGTAACCGTTACAATCAATGCAATAGATCCGGACATTGCAGTTGACATTTATTCTTTCATCAAATATGAAGGAAAAGTTTACAAAGGTTATGAAGCTGTGGAAATTCTAATTAAAAACCAATTGGATGGTGTTGAAAAAGCGGCAGCCAATGGGATGGTTGTCAAAGTCAATTCCGTTCTGATTCCCGGATTGAATGATGAACATATTGTTGAAATAGCTAAAGAAGTTAAAAAACGAGGAGCATCGATGATGAACATTTTACCTTTGATTCCGTTAGCTAAGATGAAGCATTATTCACGCCCTGACTGTTCTATGATGGAAAGTGTCAGAGAACAGGTGGAAGAGATTATTCCAGTATTTAGGGCATGTACCCAATGTAGGGCTGATGCCTATGGGATACCGGGCAAAAAGAGTGAAGACCACCACCTGGGAATGACTCCACAAAGTCATTACTAAAATCAAATTAAACTCCAAATTTGGAGTTATTTCTATTTTTTTTTTATCTTAATGAATTTAGGATATTGTAATTTTAATTATATACTGTTTATATATTATTAGGAATATATCTATATTTATGAATGAGTTTAGCAGTACTGATGAAAAAATTATAAAGGCTACATTTAGAATTCTTCAAAAGGAGGGTTTTGCCAAAGCGACTACTAAAAAAATAGCTGCTGAAGCGGGAGTGAATGAAGTAACTATTTTTAGAAATTTCCAAAACAAAAAAAATTTGGTTGAAATTACCAAGGACTACTATCTTCAAATATTTCTTGAAAAATTGGAAGAGATCTTTTCTTTCAATGAAGATGATGAAATTGAAGAATATTTCCAAGGTAATTTTATGGGGCTTTTAAATCTTTCAGAAGATGATTTAAGCATTATTAAGGTAGCTATGGAAGAAGTAAGGGACATACCTGAGAAAAAACTGTTGATTTCAAAAATAACCGGAACAATTATTGGCAAATTGGAAGAATATTTCAAATTCCAGATTGAAAAAGGCAAAATAAGGGAAGTCGATTCCAGGGTATTGGCAATAATGTGTTTTAGTATAACATTCCAGTCTGTTTTATTATGGAAGATATACGATAAGGAGCATACTCCTGAAACAGAACAGTACGGCAAGAATTTCTTAGATATACTGTATAATGGAATTAAAGTTTAATGTGGGTCATATTTTAATTATTGTCCTTTTTTAAATTTTTTCAGTATATCTCGCTGACGCGGTATTCAATCAAACCGGAAACATTGAAATGACCGGCTATGCCGATTTTGTAGTTTTCAATATCAAACAGAGTGAATTTTAAATGCTTATCATCATTTTTAAGCGTGATTTCATCATCAATCATTATTTCAAAGCTATCCAAATCCAAATTCATCCCAAGACCAGTATATTTCATGTAGCTTTCCTTCAAAACCCAATAGTTGAAGAACTCTTCGGGGGGATTGTCAGATTTCATGATTGATTCATATTCTCTGTTGAAGAAATAGTTTTTGGCTATGTCCAAATCGATTTCAGGGTCAACATATTCGACATCCGCTCCAACTTCCATATCAGATATTGCGCATAAAACGATTTTGCCGGAATGGCTCAAGTTGAAATGGATGTTTTCATAATTGCATATGTATGCCTTGCCGTACTTTCCGGTTTTGAAGACAGGGTCTGCAATGTTTTTCTCACACAGCAATTTTTTCAAAAGAAGATATGCTCCGCAGCTGAGCTTCTTGTCCTTGTCGAATCTGTAAAAATCCATTTTTTCCTGTCGGCTTTTGGAAACTAAGCCGTAGGCCCTTTTCAAATCCAAATCATCTATGTTGCAGTAGGCTAATTTAATCATTTTATCCACAAGTATACTAATGTCATGTCATCGAACTGTTCCTGGTTTTCAGTGAAATTATCAATGTCCTTTAATAATGGAGTTATCGGGGAATCATCACTTTCAAATTCATTAAAGAAGTTCAAAAGCCTTTCTTCACCATACATATCCTCATTGGCATTGTGGGCATCGGTGATTCCATCGGTATACAGAACTAATTCGTCTGCCAATGTCATCTCTTCACTTTCATATTCAAAGTCTTCTAGAATTCCTAAAGCAATTCCAGATTCAATATCTAAATATCTGAATTCATCATTCTCCTTTATTAACGGAGGGTTATGCCCTGCATTGGAAAATGTTAATTTTTTAGTGGTATTATTATAGATTCCAAGCCACAATGTAATGAACATTGTTTCGGCATTGTTTTCGCACAACTGATTGTTTAATGAATATAAAGCTTTTGAAGGATTTTTGTTGTGTTTTAGAATCTGTTTGATCATAACTTGGGTAATCATGGTAAGCAATGCTGCTGGAACTCCTTTTCCTGATGCATCACCAATTACAATTGCTAAATTGTCATCATCCAACTCATAATAATCAAAGAAGTCTCCTCCAACTTCTCTTGCAGGACGAGAAAAACCGTTAATCTTATAATTTTCATTTATTATTGCTTCAGTTGGAAGGTTGGAAGCTTGAATTTTGGTTGCGATGTCAAGCTCTGCTTTAATGCGTTCCTTTTCCCCTTCAATTTCTTGGATATTTTCAATATAGTTGTTGTTGTGATTAATCAATTCAGTATATGATCTGGCGAGAGTCCCGATTTCGTTTTTTTCGTTGACATACTTTGAATATATATTCACAAGTCCTGCGGATTCGATTTTCTCGTTCTCTTTAATGAATCCCTCAATTTCTGAAAATGATGAGATAGGCTTTATTACCCTATTTTCGATATATCCCAAAAGGATTATTCCCGGAATGAAGAACAAAGTTATAATCATGTCTGTTACTATGATTCCGGTCAGTATAAACATGTTCAAATTAATAAATAAATCAACATTTATAATATTATAACTCAAATAAGAAAATGTTATTCCTAAAATGGAAATAATCAATGTTATGATGAGAAATATTCGGATAATCTTTTCGATTACTGTATCGCTATCGCTCGGCTCTATTTTGTATTCGAATGGTTTTGTCAAATACCCGAACAGCAAGATTCCAATCAGTATTGCTTCTCCAATCACGATACTTTCGTCCACATCAAGTATTAGGGATATGAAGGATATTATTGAAACAATTACCAGTAAATTTAACAATATGCGATATAATTTTCTATTTACCGGTTTTTCTGATGTTTTTGGTGTTTCTATAAGATCACTCTTTTTAAAAATCCAGATGCCCAATATTCCCATAATAAACGAGACGTTAATGAAATTCAGGAAATATGCGCCTACGGAATATTCTGTTAGGTCTTCTACGAAGAAAAGATATGATAAATTCCCATGCACTATCGAATAAACCAATCCGCATATTATTATGCTTGAAAAGAATAGGGTAAGATGGTAAGTATTGTCCAATCTTGGTTTTGTAATTTTTTGATTTCTAAAACCTGAGTACCAAAGTTTATATGTCAAGCAGGAAACTCCAAAGCTGAAAATGGCGGATGGGAGTATTTCAATAGGTGTATATCCCTGTATGTAATTGATTATCACGTTTGCTGATACTGCACCTAAAGCACCATAGGGGCCGAATAATAATCCTAAAACAAATAATAGGCCTACGTGTGGGGTGTATAGTCCTAATCGCCATAAGTGGGTTGATGTAATGGCAAAATAAAAAATAAGCATTATTATAAATGAAATTGTTGTTCTTTTTATTTTACTTTTCATTATTTCACTTTTTTAATGATTGTTAGGTGGTTTTCATTATTTTCATAATGGTATTCTAGTTCATCAGCCATTTCTTTAGTTAAAAAAATGCCCAATCCGCCATGCTGCGCGTCATCAATGTCATTGGGAATGGTGGGGTCTTCTTTTAAAAGAGGGTTGAATTCAACTCCGTTGTCGATGAATTCAATTGTCAATGTCGGTTTTGTGTATTCGACATTAACGATGATGAATTCTGTTTCTGAGTAGTTGACAATATTGACGAACATCTCCTCAACAATCAGGTTTACCTGGAGGTTTTCTTCGGGAAGCTCCTCTAAAATAAAGTCATTTAAAGCATATAATTCAGTTATTTCGGGTTGTAACGTTATTGAATTCATTCTATCTTCAATATTTTATCAAAACCGGACATTCTAAGTATTTCCCTAACTGCATCATTAACGTTTTTGATTACAAAGGGAATGTTGTCGGGTTTTAGTTTCTTTTGGGTGGCAATCAATACCCTAAGCCCAGCACTTGAAATGTATTCCAAATCGCTAAAATCCATAATTAAAGAGTCGAAATTGCCCAATTCGTCATTGATTTCCTTATCTAGTTCCTGTGAGGTGATTGTATCAATACGCCCTTCAACAGATAATGTCAGTTCCTTTTCATTATAATTTTTAGTAATGTTCATGTTATCACTATAATCTATTTGTTTGATAATAATCTTAAATATTTTGTTCAATAAATATAATATTCAATTGAAATGTTATTATGGTGAATAGTTATGAATTTGTTTAATTTGTCTTCAGCGCAGAAAATGCTTTTGTTTTCAGAAATCAACAATCCGAATAATGATTCATTTTATCTGAAATTTAGAAAGGATTATGATTTGAAGGATTTTGAATATGTGAATGCGGCTATTGAAAGCATTTCTAAAGAGTATTTGACTTTACAAATCAGGTATGATGAAAATGGTGATTTCAAGCAATATTATGCTGATGTTAGTGATGTTAATGTTGAAACATTCGACGTTTCAGATGATGACCTTGATGGATTTATAGAAGATTACTTGGATAATCCTTTCGAGGACATTTTTGATTCTCCATTGTACAAGTGGGCTGTTTTAAAAACTAAATCTTCAGCTGTGCTCATTGGTGTCGTTCAGCATATTCTGCTTGATGGAACATCACTCTATTCCATTGCTCCCCAGGAAATTGAAAAATGCATGAACTGCATAAAAAACGATGAGGAATACATTCCGATTGACTATTCTTATGAGGATTATGTTGATGCTGAAATTGATTATCTGAATTCGCAAGAAGCAAATTCAGACAAACAATACTGGATGGACACTTTAAATGATTATTCTCAGGATTGGTATTCATTTGATGATTCCCACCTCGGATTCCTTGAAGTTATTCTCGATGAAATTCCAAAATTCGATTATTCTCCATTTGTCACCTCATTGGCCCTTAGCTTTTTATACTTCGCGAAATCTAAAAAAGACAACAAATCATTCAATGACTTGATTTTGAATACATCTGTACATGGAAGGTATTTTGGCCAGGAAGATGCACTGGGAATGTTTGTAAACACAATACCTTTAAGATTAGCGTATGATGAGGAATTGACTTTTGATGAACTGCTTGCATATTCAAAAGGTGTTTTAAAAGAAGGCCTCGGCCATGCGAAATTGCAGTTCAGTGAATACACCACTGATTTGAGAAATGTTGGAATTGATCCTGACTGCATTTCAATGATTTCAATCGTATCAAACTCCACAGACCACGATTCAAAATTCCTGACACTTCAAAAGGACATCAAGTTCCCGCTGCATTTCAGAATCAATAAAAACTATTCTGATAAAGATGGACTGCAGTCCATTTTCATTGAATATGACAAGGCCTGTTTTACCAGACAGGAAATAGAATCAATGGCAACCGGCCTTAGGGATTTGATTGGACAGGTGATTGCTGATTCTTCCAAAAAATGCAAAGACTATGATTTGGATGTTGCAAACTTCTTTAAGGCAGAGAACTACTACAATAACTTAATCAACTCATTTGCATATCCAACTACAATATCTCCGGATACCAACGATATCCAAAGCAATTTTGAGACAATATATCAGTCATTCAGTCTTGAAAAGCTGAAAAAATTATCAGAGATGTATGGCATCAGAAATCAGGAAATGCTCCTGTCAATATTCCTGTACAACTTAACAAAATTCTCATTTTCCAAGGATATACTCGTAGCCTATAATTCTCAGGCCACCGGATATCACTTCAACACTGACTTATCAGTTAAGCAGTATTTGGATGACTTCATAAACGGATTCAAGGAATTCAACGACTATCCTCTGGCAAACAATAAAAAGCTAAACTTCGAAAGCGAAATTTTGTTCGATAATCAAAATAGCGATTATGAAAATTACAAGTTAATATTTTCAGTTGAAAACAATTATCTGAACCTGACATATGACTCTTCATATTATTCTCCTAAATTGATTGAAAGCTTTTTGACAGCATTTAACGTGTTGATAGACAAATTCGCCAAATCTGATGATTTACTGAAAGACATCTCAATTTTAAAAGATATTGATTGTGATGAAGGCTTTGAAATCGCCCTTAAAAACGATGGAGTCATCAGCAAGGTATTTGAGGATGCCGTAGCACAAAATCCCGATAAATGCATATTGTATGCAGATGATGGAGAATTTACATATTCCCAATTAAATAAGAAAGCCAATAGGATTGCAAACGCTTTGATTAAGAAGGGATTGAAGTTAGAGGATAGGGTGATGTTTATAATGAAAAGGAACAGCGACTTGATAGCTGCTGTTTTGGGAATTATAAAGGCTGGAGGAGCATTCATCCCGATTGATCCTAAATATCCTAAAAATAGGATTGAGCAGATTTTGGAGGATAGTGATTCAAAATTTGTAATCATAAATGATGAAATTGAATTTGACATTGAAAATACTGTTCGTGTTAGTGAATTGCTTGAGGAAAGTGATGATTCAAATCCTGATGTTGATATAACTCCAGATAATTTATGCTTCTTGATTTACACTTCAGGATCAACCGGCAAGCCTAAGGGGGTAATGATAACCCATAGGGGAATTTCAAATTATATTGCATATGATGAGAGGAATGTTCCGATTTATGAGCTGAACAACAAGTGTGAAAAGTTCGTTTCAATATCCACTGTTTCATTCATCGTATTCCTGAGGGAAATCTTCGGTACAATAATGAATGGACTTCCGGTTGTCTTTGCCAATGATGAGCAATCAATCGATCCGTTTAAGCTATCAGAATTGTTCATGAAAACAGATGCTGACGGTTTTGGTTCTACACCTACAAGATTGCTCGAATATTTGAGATTGACTGAAATTCAAGAGGTTCTTGAAAAATGCAAGGTTCTTATAGTCGGTGGGGAAGCATTCCCTCCAGTATTGTATGATAAGCTGTCTGAATTCACAGATGCGGACATCTATAATTCCTATGGTCCGACTGAAGTTACAATAGCTTCACATTATAAGTTGATTGACAGCAATGTCATTTCTGCAGGTTGGCGGATGCTTAACGTGGTTGATAAGATAATGGACATTGATGGAAATCAGCTGCCTCCGCATGTCCCTGGGGAAATATATGTTGGAGGGGCAGGAATTGCCAGAGGCTATTTGAATAATCCTGAGCAAACCGAGAAAGTCTTTTTAACTTTAAACGATATTCCATATTACAATACTGGGGACTTGGGTAAGAAGGACGAGCATGGCGAATTATACACATTGGGTAGGAATGATACCCAAATCAAGCTCAGAGGCTTGAGGATTGAGCTTTCAGAAATAGAAGGCGCGATTGCAAATTATGGGGATGTGATGCTTACAAAGGTGATGGTGAAAACCATTAATTCCATTGAGCATTTATGTGCATACTACACAGCGGGCAGCGAAATAGATTCTGATGAGCTGAATAAATACCTGGAAAACAATTTGCCCGACTATATGGTCCCATCATACTACACTCAATTGGACGAATTCCCAAAAACTCCTAACGGCAAGACAGACTTTAAGAATTTGCCAGATCCAAAAGTTGATGTTGAAAAATTCATAGAACCTGAGGGCGACATTGAAAAGGGCATTTATGATGTTATCTGTGAAATCTTGGGAATTACTGACTTTGGAGTCAACACAGATCTGTTCAAAATAGGTCTGACATCACTGTCAGTCATCAAGCTTTCTTCTTCCCTGTTTAAAAAATTCAATTCAGAATTAAGCATTGTTGAACTAATTGATGCTAAAAACATTAGAAACATTTCAAAACTCATTGAAGCACAGGATACAAGTCAGAAAATTGTCATGGAGGATAATTATGAGCTGACCCCTAATCAGTTGGGTGTTTATTTTGACTGCATAAAAAATCCTGAAAAGATAGGATACAACCTTCCAAAGAAAATAGTTCTGGACAAGGACATAGATTCAGATAAGTTAAGGAAATCAATTTTAAAGGCTATTGACCTTCATCCTTATTTGAAAAATAGAATAGTAATCAATGAAGGTAAGGTTTTCAACCATCCCTCATTTGAAATGAATGTTGATGAAATCGAAATTGAAAAGATTTCCGAGCTAACTGCAGAGATTCTTGATGATTTCATCAAGCCATTTGAAATTGTTGATAGCCAATTGTTCAGATTCAAGATTTACGAAACAGATTCAAATGTTGTCCTGCTGGCGGATTTCCATCATTTGATAGTTGACGGTACTTCACTGAATATCCTATTCAACGACATTGCAGCGATTTATGATGATGACAAAGACAGGCTGGTTGAAGTTGAAGCTGATGCCTATGAGTTTATATCCAATGAAAACAACTCCCAATTATCAGATTTGAGTGGTGAAAGCGAAGCATTCTTTGATGAGATGATGAGCGATTTTGATGAAGGCACAATCCTGACCACCAATCTGACAGGCGATGATGAGAATGCCCAGTTGGCCAACATAAAACTGGGATTGGATAAGGACTTATTGGAATCCTTCTGCAATGACATGAAAATCAGTCCGAATATACTTTTCATGTCTGCAACAGCATTGACACTTACCAAATACGTTTCCAACAAGGATATACTGATATCAACAATTTTCAACGGTAGGGATAATTATAAATATCAAAATACAATTGGAATGCTTGTAAAAACATTGCCTATTGCCTTTAAAACGGATAGGGATATGAACATTCAGGATTACTTTGAATTCGTTTCAAAGTCTTGGCTGGATGTATTGAACAATTCATCATTCAATTATGTGGAAGTCGCAAACAAGTATAATGTATATCCTGACTTCTTATATGCATTCCACGGAAAGATTATAGAAGACATTAACATTGGCGGAAAAACATATCCTCGTGAATCAATGGATTACGATTCCTTGAGATTCAAGCTGGCATTGAATGTAATTGAAATAAATGACGAATTTGTCATTTCAATCGATTATAATGATGCAATTTATTCCAAAGATTATATTGACACTTTTGCCGAATCAATAAAGAACATCATCAATCAGTTCATGGATAAAAAAGATGAATTGGTCGAGCTTAGGCTCAGGGACATTGCCATTGTTCCTGAAGATGGTGGTGCAGAGTTCACTGAAGTTGAAACCAAATTGCTTTATGAATTGTTTGAGAAGAACGTTGAGGAAAATCCCGATAAGATTGCATTGATTAGCTGTGATGGCCAGCTGACTTATGATGAGCTAAACAGAAAGGCAAACCGTGTTGCACATGCCCTTATTAACAGGGGCGTTAAAAGCGGAAGCAAAATCCTGCATATGCTTCCTAGAACAAGTGACCTGATTGTTGCAATGTTTGGTATTGTAAAGGCGGGATGTGCTTTTGTTCCTTTGGCTAATGATTATCCTGAAGAGCGTGTAAACTACATATTTGAAAATAGTGATGCTGATTATGTGATTTCCGATTTCAGTCTGGAAAATGCAGTAAGCGTTTCCACATTGCTCGATGAATCCGATGATGAAACAAATCCTAAGGTTGACATTTCTCCGGATGATTTGGCTTACATGATTTATACTTCCGGTTCTACAGGAAATCCTAAGGGAGTAATGATAACCAATGAGAATATCACCAATCTCTTTGCAAACACTGATGAAAACTATGTCTATAATGTTTATCATACTGTGGAAAGCATGCTGTCCATTACAACAGTGTCATTTGACGCATCTATGATTGAAGTATTGGGATGCTTTGTAAACGGCAGGACATTGATATTTGCCGATGACAATCAGACCAAGGACATATTCGAATTGGTTGAATTGATTGAAAGAACTCATCCTGATTATATGGGTTTCACCCCTTCCAGGCTGCTTCAATATATGGAATTTGACGGATTTAAACAAGCATTGCATTCATTTAAAGCCATCAAGGTTGGGGGTGAAAAATTCCCTAAGGAATTGCTTGAATTGCTGAGCGAGTATGACATTGATGTCTACAATTCATATGGTCCGACAGAAACCACTGTCCAGTCAAATCTGAAACACATGAAATTCGATGAGGAAATCAGTGTTGGAGGCTCATTATTTAATTATATTACTGATGTAAGGGACATTGACGATAAGCTATTGCCTGACGGTGTAATGGGCGAATTGTATATTGGAGGGCAGGCTGTAACAAAAGGATATTATAAAAACCCAGAAAAGACAGATGAGGTCTATCTGTCAATCAATGGAATCAAATACTATAAGAGTGGAGATTATGCAATAAAAAGAAACGGTGAGATTTATGTCCAGGGAAGGATGGACAATCAGATTAAGTTAAGAGGTCTAAGAATAGAGCCTGAAGAAATCTCATCTGTTATTTCAACATTTGATGGAATAACTAATGTTGTCGTCGTAATCAAGAAAATCAATAATGTGGATCATTTATGCGCATATTACAGTGGAAATGATGAAATCGTAGTCGATGACTTGAAGGAATACATTTCCTCCAGATTGACAGATTATATGGTTCCAACAGTATTCATGCAATTGGAAAAACTTCCACAAACCCCTAACGGCAAAACAGACATTAAGAACTTGCCTGAACCTGAACTCACCACAGAATATGTGGCTCCTGAAAACGATGTTGAAGCATTTTTCGCAAACTGCTTCCAAGAAGTGCTTGGAATTGATAAGGTTGGTGTAACCGATAATTTCTTTGAAATTGGAGGAAATTCATTGCTTGTTACAAAAATCACAATTGAATCAATCAACAAGGGATATGATGTAAACTATGGCGACGTATTCGACAATCCGACACCAAGGGAATTGGCTGATTGCGTCCTGTCCGATAAGAAATCCACAACAACCTATGAGGATGACTATGACTACACATTGATTGACAATCTATTGAAGAAAAACAATCCTAAGTCATTCCTTGCGGGTGAACGAGACGAAAGCTTGGGAAATGTATTACTAACTGGGGCTACCGGATTTTTAGGTATCCATGTATTGCATGAGTTGCTTGACAGTGAAATGGGCGATATCTACTGTTTTGTCAGGTCAAAAGGTAATTTGACCGCCGAAAAAAGATTGAAATCATTGCTGTTCTATTATTTTGCAAGTGACATGTCAGAGTTTGACAGCAGATTGCATGTTGTTGATGGAGACATTACAGACTTCGAGGACTTCAAAAAATTGATTCCATATGACATCAACACCATTATAAACTGCGCAGCCAATGTAAAGCACTTCTCATCCGGAACAGATATTGAAGACATCAATTTGGGTGGTGTGATAAATGGTTTGGAATTTGCAAAGCTTAAGGATGCAAAATATGTTCAGATTTCAACAGTAAGTGTCGCGGGAGAAAGCGTGAACAATTATCCTCCATCAGACAGGATATTCTCAGAACAGGACCTGTTCATTGGCCAAAGAGTTGATAACCAATATCTTGGCAGTAAGTTTTTAGCAGAGCGCCAGGTATTGGAAGCTGCCGCTGAAGATGGTCTGGATGTAAAGATCATGAGGGTTGGAAATCTGATGGCTAGAAATTCAGACAGCGAGTTCCAAATCAATTTCGAATCAAACGGTTTCATCAACAGAATCAAGTCATTCATAACCATCGGCAAATTCCCTGTTTCAATGCTTAATAACAATGTTGAATTCAGTCCGATTGACTACACTGCCAAATCCATTGTAAGCTTATCAAAAGCACCGAAGGAATGCAGGGTTTTCCATCCTTGCAACAACCACAAAATATCATTTGCGGATGTAATCGATATTCTTAAGGATTTGGAATTTGACATTGATGTTGTTGGTGAGGATGAATTTGAAGCAGCATTGGCTGAAGTGATGAAGGATGAAGAAAAGCAGGCTGGGCTTGAAGGTTTCATAACATCCATAGGTTCAGGACAGGTTAAGAAGGTATGGGTTAAAGATACTAACGACTACACAATTCAAATGTCATATTTGATGGGTGTGAAATGGCCATTAATATCTGATGAGTATGTTTACAACTTTATGAAGTTCATGAAGGACAGTGATTTCTTTTAAAGGAGGTTAGCTGATGTATCAAAGAAGATATGATTTGTTGTCAAGCAAATTCAGGGAATTTTTTCTGCCAACGTTAATGACGTCTATGGCGGGAAACATTTGCCTTTTTGTTGATTCAATAATTGTCAGTTTCCTGATTGGTGCTGTAAACCTGTCAGCAATTCAGGTAGCCAGTCCGCTGATAACCTTTGTAAATCTCATTTATTGGATGGTCGGTTTAGGCGGTTCAGTACTTTGTTCTATTGCAAAATCTGAATTCGATGAAGATAAAAGCAATTCGATTTTTTCGGTTTCCATAATGAGTCTGATTGTTTTGGGTGTCATCGTTTTGATTTTGGGATTGCTTACAAAAGGAACTCTCATTCCAATGCTGACAACCAGTAAACAAATCATTCCTCTTGTTGATGGCTATTTCACTGTTCTGCTATTTGGAATGCCCTTTTTATGTTATCTGATGAGTTTATCATATTTTGTTCGTGCAGATGGCCTTCCTAATTTGGCTTTCAGGTCAATTCTATTGTCAAACATCGTGAATATTATCATGGACTTTGTTTACATTAAGTTTTTTGGCTTTGGAATCGGCGGTGCTGCTTTAGCTACTACAACCGGCTATGCTGTGGGTTCAATCTATGTCAGCACATACTTTTTCAGGTCAGAAAGGACTTTGAAATTCTATAAGATAAGTAAAATAAAACTACATAATGCCTTGAATTATTTCAAGAATATTGCTGTATCCGGATTTTCATCAGCATCCACACAATTGTTCTTTACTGTACAATTGATAATATATAATGCAGTAATTGGTGTTGTATTGGGAAAATATGGTTTGACTGCATATAGCGTATGCAGAAGCTGTTCGTTTATAATTTACATCTTTCTGATAGGGGCTTCACAGACAATGTCTCCTATCGTATCGGTATATTATCAGGAAGAGGATTATTCGGGAGTCGATTATGTTGTCAAAAAGGCACTTAAAATCGCATTGGGTTCCAGCATTGCATTGATACTGGTATTTACATTAGTGCCTCAAACGGTTCTGACATTGTACAGTGTTAATGACCCTAACATCATTCCTGTTGTGGTCAATGCTTTAAGAATATTCATGATCAGTTTTGTGGGTGTTGCAGTAACATTCCTGTTTACCTTTTACACTCAGGCCATTAAGAGAAACAGTCTATCACTGTCAACTTCAATCATCGAGGGATTTGTAGCTCCTATTGCACTGCTGTTCATCCTTAATGCCATAATCGGAAGCAATGGTATTTGGCTTTCATTTGTAGGTGCTGAAGTGATAACCATAATATATATTTTCATTTCTACAAGATACATCTCCAAAAAGACCAATGGAGAATATGGAGGATTCTTCATCAATAAGAAAATACCTACTGGCGATGTATTGGATTTGACAGTTGACTGCAATTTAAAAGAGACTGTTGGAGTGGCGCAGCATGTGGAAAAATATCTAAAGGATTTGGGAACAGATGACCGTAAGTCCATGATTGTAAGCTTGTCCATTGAAGAAATGCTGGTCAATATCATCAATACAAACGAAGACCTTGATTCAATTGATGTTCTAGTTAAAATCCAGGAAGAGCATATACTTGTAAGCATTAAAGACCAGGGTGTTGAATTCAATCCGGTGATTGAAAATGAGAATCTTGAATTTGACAACATCAGTGTCTTAAATAAGATTGCTGATAAAATTGATTATGCAAGGGTATTGGGATTTAACAGTACTGTGATTACCATTAAAAATAGTTAGGATGCAGGAGATTTCATGCCGGCTAAGAAATCGTTTATTTCAAAAATTGAAGAAACTATTTTGAGGTTTACAAAGCAGGATTACATGGATTCAAAGGAAAAGGTAGATTATTTTTTAAAAAACAAGTCGGATGACAAACCATCCGAGGGCATTTTCAAAAGCTTTGATTTCAAGGGGATGGATGTCTTCACTTTCGGTGATGAAAATGCAAAAAGCACGATCTTATACATACATGGCGGAGCTTACGTTAACCAGATAAATTATCAACATTTCCTATTTTGCTTTTTGCTTTCACGAAAACTTGATGCCTATGTGCTTGCACCAGTTTACCCGCTCGCCCCTGAAAGCAGCGCGAAGCAAAGTTATGATTTGATAACCGAGTTATATAAAAGGATAATACAAAGGAATAATTTGATACTGATGGGAGACTCTGCAGGCGGGGGATTTGTCCATTCATTTTGCCAATATCTAAAAACAGTTGATTTGCCGCAACCAAATAAAATAGTAACATTTTCACCATGGGTTGATGTTTCAATGAGCAATCCTCCGTATGATAGTGAGAATGATCCTATTTTAGGAGAAATAGGACTTAAGGAAATTGGAAAGTCATGGGCAGGCGAATGGGACACTCAGGATTATCGGGTAAGTCCCTTGTTTGGAGATAATGAAAACCTTCCGGACACTCTGATTTTTGCCGGGGAGGATGAGATTTTCTACAAGGACATCAAAAAATATGTTGAAAGTCTGGAAGGCGACGGTGTTAATGTAAAGTTGGTGACTGGTCCGAATCTTTTCCATATCTATCCGCTGTTTCCAATGCCTGAAACACTAATTACTTTAAATGAAATAAAAAAGGATATAATTGACTAACTATCTCATATATAGTATATATTTTCCAAATCTAGGGATTCTATAGATTATTACAGTAGCCAGATAGCTGAAGAATATCAATAAGATCCATAGGATTATGGCTTTGACGGGTTCTGAGTAAGGTAAGTCAACAATTATTGGAAGTAGTGGTAATCTAAATAGGTTATGCACTAAAAATACTGCAAATGAATATTTGGATAGGAATGTAACTAATGGATAAGCTCTAACTTTACCCATTCTGGAACATAATTCAAATAATGCAAATGAACCAGTTAAGATAAATGGGAACTCATACCATAGGAAAAATTCATATCCTATTATAAATGAATAATATTGGAATAAAACGCAAATTAAAAATGATACGATGGCAAGTAGCCATAATTTGCCGGATGAAATATTTTTAAACTGTCCCTTTTTAACCAAATATCCTAAGATGATATAGATTCCATAAATTCCACCACTAAAACCAAGACAGTATTGAATGTTCACATTTTGAATACCTTGCATGGCCATCACTGTTGTGATGAATGGTAGCAAGAATGCTAAAAGTGAAAAGGCAATTGTTGCATTCCAGATGGTTTTTGTATCGAACTTTTCAAGAGCGCTTGAAACAAATGGCATTGAAAGGTACATTCCAATAATCATTGGCATATACCACATATGGCTAAAGAATAGGGCTCCGGCTTCTCCAATGTTAACCGCTACACTGTTAACACTAATGAACTGTAAGCTAATTGCATATATTATTGCCCAAATAACAGTAACAATGATTAGCCCTTTACAGTTTTTGATCCAAAACTTATGAACACGCTCATCATTGTAAGTTCTATCCAACAACAGGTAACCTGTAATCATTAAAAAGAATGGAACACCAATACGCCCAATGAAAAGAGATGCAAAATTGAATATCCTGGATGAAAGCGTATAATTCAGAATGGCATCTGATGAAATAATATAAATCCCATCCGTAGCGTGAATGTATAAAACAGTCAAAATAGCAATTGCACGTACAAGGTCAATCCATTCAACTCTATTTTTACCCATTGAATTTTCTCCAAAATCTTTAATTATTGTTTTATATTTTATTGATTATAATTTTAACTGATATCTTGATTTCCATGTTTTTGAATAGTCGTTGTAAAAAAAGACTGGAATATAATAAGGCAGGTTCAATTTTCCTGATTTTTCTTGATTAATTCTTCTAATGAATCTAAACGTTTATTTAATTCTTTTTCACGTTTATTAGATCTTCTTAATATAATTGCAGCAGTTAATGTGGCAGTAGCCACTCCCGATAAGATGTATCCGCTCCAAACTAAAATTATGCTGTTTATTTTGCCCAGGCTTGTGTTACCAAGTATCACATACCCGTTACTTGTGAATGCATTTGAAACCATAACCAATGCGTTTAGAGGTTCAACACTTTCTACGATGGTGGTGTTAATGAAACTGAGGAATATTATGGTGAATAATAATATGATTGTTATTCCCAAACTGTTTGCCGCAGTGTACTCTTTGAATTTGTCATAATATACCTTCATGAAATATGCATAAACAAAGATATGGATTGTGTCGAAATAGACTACAAGGGAATCTTTGAATAAGATGAATGTGATTGCTCCGCATGGTATTAATAACAGGAACAATATCCTGTTTTTCCAGGAGCTGTAATTCAGGGTTAGGGCGATTAATAGTGAAACGATAATCTCTAGGACTGCAATGCCGAAAAAATCCTTTCCTTCATATATTATGATGTATAATATGAAAGTGAAGAGAATCAGCATCATTATCAGGTAATAGACTTGCTTTAATGTTTGAATTTCCTCTTCAGGCAGATATTCCTCTGAATTCAGGAGTCTGTTTTCACTGTCCCCTAATCTTTCGAGGATATATTTTGCAATTATGAACAATACTGTAAATAGCAATATTGTAACAACCAATTCAAAAAGAGTATTCATAACTTTAATTTTGTTTTTTATTTTTTATATAATTTAATCATCATCGCAATATTAAAGATAGATGAAAACTAAAATAATAATGAATATAAATTTTAGAGGAAAGATAATATGGTTAAGACTTATGTTTTTGGACATAAAAGTCCGGATAGTGACTCAATCACTTCAAGTTTGGTAATGGCTAACTTAGAAAATGAATTAGGCAACACTGAAGTTAAAGCTTACAGGTTAGGAAATATAAACAAAGAAACTGAGTTTATCTTAAACTATTTGGACATTGAAGCGCCTGAACTTTTGGAAGATGTTGAAGATGGTGCAAATGTCATTTTAGTCGATCACAACTCTCCTGCTGAATCAGTAGGCAATCTGGAAAATGCAAATATTTTAAAAGTTGTCGACCATCATAAATTGGCTTTAGAAACTTCATATCCATTATTTTTAAGATTTGAACCGGTTGGTTGCAGTGAAACAATCCTATGCAAATTGTATGAAGAAAATGATGTTGAAATTACTAAAGAAATTGCTACTTTAATGTTGTCTGCAATTATTTCAGACACTTTACTTTTAAAATCTCCAACAACAACAGAAGATGATAAATTGGCTGTTGAAAAACTTGCAAAGATTGCCGAAATCGATGCTGAAGAATACGGTTTGGAGATGCTTAAGGCAGGTACAGATTTAAGTAGTTTTTCAATTGATGAGATTTTATCATTGGATGCAAAGCAGATTGATTTTAAAGATGTAAAATCAATTGTAAATCAGGTCAACACTGCTGATATCTCTGATGTTATGGCAATGAAGGATGAATTGGAAGAGGGTATGAATAAAATAATTGAAGAGGAGAACTTGGACTTGTTCATGCTTTTGATTACAGATATTGTCAACAGCAATTCCCAGGTAATTGCACTTGGTAAAAATGCAAGTTTAGTTGAAAAGGCTTATGGTGTAATATTAAAAGATAATACAGTATTACTTGAGGGTGTTGTATCCCGTAAAAAACAAGTAGTTCCAATAATGACAGAAAATGCATAATTTTTAGGTTTTTCTAAAAATAAAGGTTATGTGTATTTTCATATAAAGATTTATAAAGTAGTTTAATAAAAAATATAATTAGATGTATTTTTAATACATCTCTAATCAATCCGTTTTGGATATTATTAGGCAGAGAGCATAATTAAAAAATTGTCTAAAAATTAGACTTAGAAACTAACAATTAATTATGCTTCTCAACTTTTTTTATAATATTTTTTGATTTTAGGGTGTTATTTATGAAAACACTTGAATGGGAAGGAGATAAATTAAAACTTATTGATCAGACAAAGCTTCCTGATGAATTGTCCTATGTTTATTGTGATGACTATCGGGATGTGATTATAGCTATTAGGGATATGATTGTCCGTGGAGCTCCGGCTATCGGTGTTTCCGCAGCATTCGGAATGGCTCTTGCGGATATTGAAGGTGTTGACTTGGATAAGGCAGCTGCAGAAATTAAAGCTGCAAGACCAACTGCAGTCAATCTGTTTTGGGCTGTTGATAGGGTATTGGACAGTGACAATCCGCTTCAGGAAGCCTTGAAGATGTATGAAGAAGATATGGCTACAAACAGGGCCATCGGCAGATTCGGTGCTGAAGTGATTGATGATGGTGATACCGTTTTGACCCACTGCAATGCAGGAGCCCTTGCATGTGTTGATTATGGAACCGCTTTAGGCGTTTTCAGGGCGGCACATGAACAGGGCAAAAACATTAATGTAATCTGCGACGAAACACGTCCTAGGGGTCAGGGTGCCAGCTTAAGTGTGTGGGAAATGCAGCAGGAAAATATTCCGGTTAAATTAATCCCTGATGTCGCCTCAGGATTTTTGATGTCACAGGGCATGATTGACAAGGTGGTCATCGGTGCGGATAGAATTGCAAAAGGCGGTGTTGTTAATAAGGTAGGTTCATTCATGGTTGCGCTGGCTGCAAAACACCATAATATTCCATTTTATGTTGCCGCTCCATATTCCACCTTTGATAATGAGATATCCATTTTTGATACTGTTATCGAAGAGAGGGATGGTGATGAAGTAAGGTATTATGGAGGGGCCAGAATTTGTCCTGAAGGAACTGAAGTCATTAATCCAGCATTTGACATAACTCCTAAAGAATTCATTACAGGAATCATTACAGAAAAAGGAATTATTGATCCAATTTAGATAGATGCATGTAGTTTTGATGTTAAATTTAAAGCGAACTAAGTGAATATCGAAAAAATCTTTCGGCTTTATGGACTTAGGAAAATACAAGGTTCATTATATGGGAAGGGTGTCATTAATGCATAATAATAATTGAAATATTCAAAACTTGATTTATTGTCCGAAAATTACTTATCATAAACTTTCCCGTCAATAGCCACGTGCCATTCTCCTGGGGAAGTTGATTTGACTTTTCGACAGTTGACAATTTCAACTTGTTTTCCAATGGCACTTGCAGCACTTTCTAAACGTTCTATTCCTTGTTCATATGAATCAGAAAACTCATAATAGTTAATTATTCCACTATCATCAATTAAATTAAAGGCAACATCAAGAAATGTATATGCAAGCCCCGGGAGGTTCATAATTATCCTATCAAATTTAAAGTTAAACGATTCACTGACTTTTCTCACATCACCGCAGTAGCTTTTAACACTACCTTTCAATTTATTCAGTTTGATATTTTCATCCAAATATCTGATTGCAGATTCATTGATGTCGACAGCAGTTATGTCAACATTTTTATTGCGTGCAATCACAATAGGAAAAGGCCCGATTCCACAGAACATGTCAAGAATTTTTTCACCATCTTCAACGCTTTCCATCACTCGCTTTCTTTCAGTTGCAAGGCGGGGTGAGAAATACACTTCACGAACATCAAGCTTTAATCTGGCACCATGTTCCTTATGGATTGTAACCGAATCGTCAATGCCGGATAGAAATTCCAAGTCACGCACCCGTGTTGTTCCCTTTATTGCACTTTTTTTCATGTAAATTGATTTTCTTTTGGTAAATTTGAGTGCCGCATCACCGATTATCTGTTTTTTATCAAGCAGTTCATCAGGAATTTCCAGAATAACAATGTCTCCAATTGTATCGAAGGATGTTCTTAGATTTTCAATTTCTTCACTGCTTAATTCGTCTTCAAGTAATTCAGAAAAGTTATGTGGAACTTTTTTCATGGATTCTAAGTACATACAGACTATCTCATAACCCTCAATATTATCATTAATGGGAATATATCCGAATTCATCATCTGTCTTTATTCGGTATTCCATATTCATCAATCCGTTTTCCATTAATTTTATGCGGGTGTCATTCAATTGCCTTAATGGAACTTTTACACATTTCATAAAGTTTTTTATGTTCAAATTATTATATAATATATATGTTTTATTTAGTGGGTTTAGGATTATTCGATGAAAAGGATATTTCTTTAAAAGGATTGGAATGTTTAAAAAATGTTGATAAGATTTATGCTGAATTTTTCACATCAAGGTTATTTGGTTCAAGTTTTGAAGCTATTGAACAGTTAATTGGAAAAGAGATTGAGATACTTGTTCGAAATGAGGTTGAAGAGGAATCTAAATTTATTGAAGAAGCCAGAGATATTGATGTTGCATTAATTACAGGGGGAGATCCCTTGATTGCAACAACCCATAGCGATTTCATTGTGCAGTGTTCTAAAAGGGGAATTGATTATGAGATAATCCATGGTTCTTCAATTCTATCTTCCGCTCCGGCAATCTCCGGTCTTCAGGGGTATAAGTTTGGTAAAGTAACAACCATTCCGTTCCCGGATTATAATTTTTATCCCAAATCCCCTTATGAGGCTATTGAAGAAAACTTGGAAATGGATTTGCATACTCTGGTCTTATTGGATATTCAGGCTCACAAAGACAGATATATGACTGTAAATCAGGGTTTGGAGTATTTGATGAGTATTAGAAATGACTTGGACCGTGATGGTGCAATTACGGAAGACACCTTGGCTCTGGGTATTGCGCGTGTAGGTTCAAGGGATGTTATTGTAAGGGCGGGAAAAATCAGGGAATTGATAGATTTTGATTTCGGAGGTCCTCTCCATTGTATTATAATCCCTTCTAAGCTCCACATTGTTGAAGCAGAATATCTGGTTGAGATAGCTGGAGCTGACCCGGAAATTTTAAATGAAAATTAGTTTTAAGGGGGGAGTGGAAGTAGTAGTGTTTGTTCTACTTCCGTTATAATGAAACATATTCTAAACATTTTTTGGAGATTATAAAATGGTTGACTGATGTTCACATTAGACATGAAATTTACTTCACATCGATTATTAGTTATGTTTTTATGTTATATAAATGTTTTTATTTTATTTTACATATTTTTAATAGTATTTTTGTTTATTTGTTCAACAATATTTTTTCACTAGAGATTATTCGGATTAATAAAGGGAAATTTTTAATTCATTACTTTAATTTTTT
>NZ_JAZRHE010000068.1:0-10269 GCF_045644645.1 Methanobrevibacter sp. | reverse complement strand
GTAAAAAATAATTTTTAATGAACAAAGTTACTATAAAATTAAAAAAATATGTAAACTATTCAAAAAAAATATTTCCTCGAAATAAAAAAATAATTAAAAATATAATATGAAGGATTTTAATAAATATTAAATATTACATTAAAATATAAATATAATTATAAATTAACAAATTTAAAGCGAATAAATTGAATAAAGGAAAAGAGTGTTATTATGAAAGACTCAATAAAAGCTAATTTAATAATATTTTTCATAATTGCTATTATTGCTTTTTGTATTAGTACTTCTTTCGCTAACCTAACAGTCAAGGAAGATACCGACTCGTACAAATTGATTCCAATTGAAAATAATTCATTTGAGCCAAATCAGATTGAAGAAGTGCCATATGTTGAACCCAAACCAGTCAATGTTACTAATACAACCACCAATATAACTAATAACACTGTAACTATTAATAATACAACTTCTTATAATGTAGTAAACTATTCGGAGACGGTTAGATGACTGAAAAGAAAAAATTTATTCGAGATAGCGTATATGGAGATATCAGCTTAAATGAATTTGAAGAGCAAGTAATGGATATGCCTCAATTTCAGCGCTTAAGGAGAATAAAACAGCTAGGATTAATAAGTCTAATTTATCCCGGAGCAAACCATACCAGATTTGAACATTCCGTGGGAACCATGTATTTAGGTTCGAAACTAGCAACGGAACTCGGATTGAATAATGATGAAATTGAACTGATTAGAGTATCAGCACTCCTGCATGATGTTGGCCATGGCCCATTTTCTAATGTCTCAGAAGGTGTTTTGTCAGTGCCCCATGAGGAATTGACAAAATATGTGGTTACAAAAACATCCATGAGAGATTTGCTTGAAGAGAAATTTGATGTTAATGAAATAGTCGACATTGTTAACGGAAAAGGACATCTTGGACCAATCGTATCTGGAGAACTTGATGTTGACCGCATGGATTACCTTTTAAGAGATTCGCATAATACCGGTGTCGCTTACGGAGTAATTGATTATGAAAGAATAATCTCCAACTTAAAACTGGAAAATGGTTTGATATTGAATATTAAAGGAGTTCAGGCTGCAGAAGGAGCATTAGTATCAAGATATTTCATGTATCCTAGCGTATACCAGCACCACACCACACGCATTGTAAATTCAATGTTTAGGAGAAGCCTTAAAAAAGTAATCGATGAAGGCATGATCGATGAGAAAAATATCTACAAATACGATGATATGGATATCGTTTCAATATTCAGAAACTGTGATATCAGATATGCAAATGAAATAATGTCCAGATTAGATAATAGAAACCTTTTAAAAAGAGTAAAAACTATTAGACTCGATAACTTTAAAGTTCCTGAAAAGATGTACAAGATAGAGGGAAAGGAGCTGAGAAAGGCAGAAGAGGAAATATCCCAGGACTATGACATTGATAAAGATTACGTATTCATCAATATTGCAGAATATCCTCGTTTTGATGAAATGAAGACTCAGGTTGATTTGGAAGGAAAATTGTATCCTTTAACCGAGATATCCAATATCATATCTGCATTAAGTAAAGCAAGATTCAATATACCTGACATCAGCGTTTATGTTCCTGAAGAAGAAAAACCGAAATTCGATAAATTCAAATTAGAACAATATTTAGATTTGCCGGAAATAGATAAAGAAAAATTCCATGGAATTCATTATGACCAAATTAAACTATTTTAGGAGATAATATGATAGTGATAGCAATTACCGGTGCAAGTGGAGTAATATACGGAATAAGATTGCTCGAAGTTTTAAAAGAGTTGGAAATTGAAAATAGTTTGGTCATTAGTGATGCCGCAAAAACAGTGATAGAATCTGAAACTGATTATTCTGTGGATGAAATAATAAAACTGGCTGATAAATATTACGGCTTTAATGATTTGACTGCTTCCATCAATAGCGGATCATTTAAAGCGGATGGCCTGGCCATCGTACCATGCTCAATGAAAACATTGTCATCAATAGCCAATGGATATGGGGACAATACAATTACAAGAGTTGCTGACGTGAGCTTAAAAGAAAAAAGACCTACCGTAATTGTTCCACGTGAAACTCCACTTAGAAGCGTTCATTTACAAAACATGCTAACATTATCACAGGAAGGAGCCATCATTTTACCTGCAATGCCGGGATTTTATTCAGCACATGATACAGTTGATGATCAGATCAATTTTATTGTCGGGAAAATATTGGACTCTTTGAAAATTGAAAATGACTTGTTTAAAAGGTGGGAATAAATGTTAGAAGATAAGGATTTTATTAAATCATGTGATGTCCCAGGACCAACAAAAGAAGCCATAAGAGCCATAATACTCTATAAGTCAGAGGTTTCAGCTCAGGATAAAGTCGTCGATTGCGGATGCGGAACCGGAGGAATCACCTGTGAATTCTCACAAAGGGCAAGTGAAGTAATCTCAATTGACACAAATCCAGAAGCTATTGAAATCACTCAAGAAAACCTTAACAAGTTCGGACTTGGAGACAATGTCACTCTAATAAATGATAATGGGGCAAACGCTCTAAAAGATATTGACAATATTGATATTGCCATTGTTGGGGGCAGCGGCAGGGAACTTGAAAATATCTTGGACATCATTCATTCAAAACTAAATTCAAACGGCAGAATTATTATAACTGCCATTTTGGTTGATACCAAAATAGAAGCTGTAAACAAGCTCAAAGAACTTAATTATAACCCTAAAATCATGGAAGTCAACATTTCCAATGGAAGAGTCCTTGACCGTGGGGTTATGATGATAAGTGAAAACCCGATAGCTATAATAACAGCCAAAAAAAGATAACGAAAATTTATTGGAGATTTAAAAATGGATTCACATAAGAAATGGAAAATCAAATTTTCCATATTGATGGTAGTTCTAATCATAATCATATATGGATCAAATTACCTCGTATTGGGAGATGCTGAACATATTATCTCATATGTCTGGACACATCTAGGATTTATTCCGGTTGATATCTTAGTTGTTGCATTCATTCTTGATGAGATTATTGAAAGAAAAGAAAAAGAGGCAATGCTAGAAAAGTTAGATATGCTTATGAGCACATTCTTTTCCGAAATTGGAAATGAATTGATCAGTCAACTTAGCAGTGCAAATAAATACAAAGCCAATACTGAAAATTTAAAATCCATCAAAGATTGGGATGATAAAGACTATGAAAACAAATTAAAAGAACTTAAAGATGCAACAATTGATTTTCAAGCGGATATTGCTCCCGAAAATAGAGAAGAATTTTTAAATAATTTAAATGATTTATTGGCAGACAAAAGGGAATTTATCATAAATTTAATAAATAACCCAAATCTACTTGAAAAGGAAGAATTCACCGGATTAATCAATGCAATTCTTCACTTAGATGAAGAGTTAGAGCATAGAAAGGATTTAAGTTTGGTAACCGATGCCGACTTTGCGCATTTAAATGGGGACATGCACAGAGTATACAATAAACTAATACACGAATGGGTTTATTATTTAAGATACCTGAATAAACATTACCCATATATGATTGCATTGGTCATACGTACCAACCCATTTGATGAAGATGCGGATGTCTATGTAAAATAGGTGATGTGGGAGATTTAATATGAGTAATGAAATTAAAAACCGTGAAAATATTAAATCTTGCATTATTTTATGTGGAGGGCAAAGTAGAAGAATGGGTCAGGATAAGGGATCAATGATTATTAAAGACAAACCTATGATTAAACATATCCTTTCTACTTTAAACCATGAAATAAATGAAGCTATAATTGTTTTAAATGATACGGAAAGGATTGGGAAATATAAGGAATTCATTAATCAGGATGACTACTCCTACCCAATCACATTTGTTGAAGATGAAATAAAAAACAAGGGCCCCCTTCCGGGAATATCAACAGGACTCAAAAATATTAATAGCCAATATGCATTGATATTGCCCTGCGACAGCCCCTATGTTACAAAAAATTATATTAATACTATTTTTAATGAGATAAATAAAGATTATCAGGCCATTGTCCCATACCATGACAGTGATGATAAACTGAAAACTTCAGAACCGTTACATTCAATTTACAATAAAAACATCATCCCGGAAATCGGATATTTAATTTCCCAAGATTCACTTCACATAAAAGGATTAATAAAAAAAATAGAAACAAAATTTGTTTTGATTGACAATAAAAAAATATTAAAAAAAGAATTTAGAAATCTAAATCGTCCAACAGACATTTAGAGATGTTCTATTAATTCTTTTGTTTTTGAAACCGCTACATTAACAGCGCTGAGAAGTTCTTCTTTTGTTAATGGTTGAGAACCGCCTTTTTGCATTGAACAGATTCTACCATCTTTAGTAACACCAACATTTAAACGGGCACTAGCCACCCTCTCTTCATCCAATGTTGGGTCTAAAACCATTTTATCACCAATTTTAACAAAAGTACATAAAGCCAATTCATTATTAATCGGTAAATCAAAGGTTTCCTCTTCACTAATAACTACTTCTTCATCAACTATGGTTGCAACAGGCAATTTAGTGGATTTGAGTGCAGCCATAACCGCCAATTCACAAGCATCGAAAAGGTTTCCGCAGTTATCAATAATGTGTAAGTCAATGAATAACATCCAAACGTGTTTTCCTTCTTCCACACATAATTTATCCAATTCAACCAATTCACTTTCACGGATACCCCTGTCAACTACACGTGCAAGTTCGATTGAATCATCGCTAGGTGGTCCTGGTTCAAAATTAGGATCCGCCATTGGCAACATTTCACAATTGGTCATTAAAACCCCTAAATCTGGAGTATCTGGAAATGGGCTTCCAAGTTGTGGTTTAATACCGACAATAACCTGGGTTCCACCAATTTTTACACGAGCAGAACCTTCAGCTTTAGATATGACATCAGTTTCAATTGAAATATCCCTATATTCATTTAATCCCCTGCCATCCTCTCTTTTATCATTTCTGACAAGGTTTGTAATACTTTGTCTTGTAATTTCTGGTACTATATCCATTTTATCCACCCACTATTCTGTAGAATATTTTTTCATTAAAGCTTCTTTTTGAAGCTTGCTTACTTCAAGACATCCTTCCATAGCCAAATCAATTGCTTTTGCAAACTCTTCTTCAGTTAAATTACCATCACTTTGCAACAATGTAATTTCTCCAGTTCTTGGCATGATGGCTATTGGAACATCAGCTTGACCTTCCTTATCTTCATGTTCGGATAAGTCAAGTACAATTTCATCATTAACTTTACCAGCAGCACAACCTACAACAATATCCTTCATAGGCACTCCTGCATCAACCAAAGCAACGGAAGCCGCAGTAATTCCTGCACAACGGGTTCCTCCTTCAGCTTCAATTACTTCTATATAAATATCAATCATTGAACGAGGATAATTTTCTAACATTAATGCTGGTCTTAATGCATCAGCAGTAATTTTAGAAATCTCTGATGACCTTCTGTCAGGCCCAGGCCTTTTCCTATCATCCACTGAAAATGGAGCCATATTATATCTGCATCTGATTACACCGGTATTAGGTTCAAGTAATCTCCTAATATAAGATTCTCTAGGTCCATAAACAGCAACTAAAATTTTATTTCCTCCAACTTCCAAATAAGCAGAACCATCTGCACGTTCAAGAACTCCTGCTTCAATTTTAATAGGACGTAATTCATCAAACTTCCTACCATCCTCTCTTATCATTTCTGACATTATATCAACCTCTTAATATCTGAAGAATTAATAATCATTGTTTATTATTTAAAATAAAAGAATTATTTGAACTTTCACCATAAGACAAGGTGTTGTCTTTTTTATTTTTTCTTTTTAATTCTTCAATAACCTCAGCTATGTCGGGTTTTTCTTCTTTTTCTTCCTCAGCTTCTCTTTCTTCTTCAGCTTCTCTTTCTTCTTGCTCTAACTCTTCTTTAAAATTTTGAAGTTTAGGTTTTTCTAAAACAAATTCTTCTTCCTCTTCAGGAACTTCTTCAGGTGGTATCTCACCATCAATAGCCAAATATAATTTGTTTTTGATTTTATTTGTTAAACCTGAAGTATGGGCTTCAGCCTCAATTAAATGTATGACATCTTTGGTAAGTTGTTCCATGTCCTCGTCACCTTTTACCCAAACAAGACCATTTTGACCAACGACAATCTTACAATTGGTTTTATCCTTAATCATGTTGATCATAGAACCTTTTTTACCAATTAATCTAGGTACTTTGGTAGGAGCTATATCTACGATAATTCCTCCTTTAAATTTGCCCATTCCTCTTCCTTTTAAGCCGAGTTTTGCCTTTTTGATTTCATCAACATCGACAACTCTTAAAAAAAGCACATCCCCAACATCATATACTTTGTTGAGTTCTTTTTTCTCACGACCGAACACTTCAAAAGCCGGTAAAATTCCGGAATAAGGTGAATTAATGTCTACATCCCACATTGAGAATCTGACATCATTAATTTTACCTATTACGACATCTCCTTTTTTAGGAACATATTTACTTTTAAGAGGAATGACTCTAATTTTTTTATTCCTCAAAGAAACAAGTCCCATTAAAGAAGAACAAACTTTACCATTCTCTTTAAAGTTACTTCTTCCTGAATAGTATTCATCGTCAGCTAATACCTGACCAGGAATAACTAAATCTTTATTTTCCACATATATCATAATAATCCCATAAGTCTAAGTTAATTATTTAATAGTTTTAGTTTCTGCTTCTCCACCTGAAATCTCTGCCATTTTTGCAGCAAAAGAATTTTGAAGACCACCAGGCATTTCAATAATACCAATCCATGAGCCATCCTGTTGCCATTCTTCATTAATAATTTCACCGAATCCGCGAATCACAGAATAAGCACTTCCAGCAACAGAACCCGGAAGCCTAACAGCAACTTTAGCTTTTTCAAATCTAATAGGAATAAGTGGTTTGATAGCTTTTAGTGCAGATTGTACTTGTTGATCAACTGAAGTAAACGGATCAAATTTAACTTTTGCTTCATCACATGCATTTTCAATTCTTTGAACCGGATGAGGCAAACCATTTTGAGGATTAACTGCCTCTTTAGCTATTTTATTAATAACTAATTTTCGTTTATCCTCTTGCATTTTTCTTTTTTGATCTGCAGTTAATTGAACAGTACCCTTTTCAAGTATAACTTTAGAAACTTCAATAGGATCTGTAGTTTCAAAAATTTTATTCATAGCTTCATCAGAAGCTTTGTCTCCTTTTTTGGAGTCTTTAAAAATTTCTTCAACAGCTAAAAGATCTTCAATGGCAACATCTTGACCATCAGGATTTCTATATTCAGCTGCTAAATCAGGGTCAACCAATATTTCAAAATGTTCACCACAGTATTCGTATTTAGCAATTATAGCTTCATCAACATTTACCATTGAAACATCCCCTAACTAACAGTTGTTAAATTCATTCTTCATCTTCTTTCAGATCTTCTTCAGATTCTTCTACTTCATCTTCGATTTCTTCTTCCTCTTCCTCGACTGCTAAAATTTCATCGATGTACTTTTGTACTTCTTCACGAGAAAGCTTTTCATACTTACCGTCGTCTTTTTTGATGACAGCAATTTCAACATTATTAGAAGTAGTATCATGATCAGTAGCTTCGTTAATAGCAGTGATGGCCAAATTAATGGCACCGTCCAATGTGATATCATCTTCGTATTTTTCTTCAAATATGTCCATTGCTGCAGATCTTCCTGAACCGATAGCAGTTGCCTTGTATTCAATTAAGGCTCCACTAGGGTCAGTTTCAAATAATCTGCATTTGTCTTCATATACTCCACCAATGATTAAAGCAGAACCAAATGGTCTTACACCGCCATTTTGAGTATACAACTGTAACATATCACATAATTTTTTAGCCAAACTTGCTACCCTAATAGGTTCACTATATGTGATTTTGTTGATTTGAGCTTCAACTCTTGCTCTTTCAACTAAAGCTCTTGCATCTGCTACAAGGCCTGAAGTAGCTGCTCCAATATGCTCATCTATTTTAAATATTTTCTCAATAGATGATGCTTCAACCAAACTAGAAGTGGTCCTTTTATCCACAGCTAAAACAATTCCTTCAGAACTTTTAACACCGATTGATGTAGTTCCTCTTTTTACAGCTTCTCTTGCATATTCTACTTGGAAAAGCCTTCCATCTGGACTAAATACAGTAATAGCCCTATCATATCCAGCATTTTGTAAAGGTTGCATATTAATACCTCATATTTTATATAAATATTTTAATAAATATCAACTTTAAATTCAACAACATAAAAAATAAAACCAATCTCCATGAATGGCAATTTTTACTTTTAATCACTACTAAGTAGTTTATTAAAATACTTTTTTACACAGGTTTCCATAAATTCAATTGATATATATAATATATATTATTAATAAAGTTTTCTATTTTAAAATAACAAAAAGTAATTAAATATATTTATGTGATGCCTTGATTGTACCTGACAACCCTATGGTCGTGATTGAAATCCTATCCCATTTATACATATTCACTAAAGCTAGCGAAGACCTAACCTCTTCAACATATCCCCTCTGACATCTAATAATCGCCTTATATCCATAATAACTCTCATCATTTTCAAATTCGTAAAAACGCATGACCCATAAATTGAAATTAGAGGTATTGAGTTCCCCCTGAAATCTAACGCAGGCATCCCAAACAATTGAAACCAAATCATCCTTAACAATTGGAGATCCAGTTTTTATTTCAACAGTCAGATACCTATTATTCTTTCTTAATGTGGGTGGAAGAACCTTAAGACCCATCGTTAATCCTCCTAACACCAGTTAAAATCATGTCATCACGATTTCTATTAAAATCCAAAATATTTAAAGAATTATCAAAAGACTTTATAATCTCTTCTTCAGACAAACCGGTTTGCCTAAAAAATGCCATAAAATCGTGGGTGGTTTTAATATCATAAACGGACTCTGCCCTTGAAGATAAAATCAATGGAAAATCATATTTTCTATATAACGTATAAACATCTTTAAAATTAGAAATGACCTTGGACCTGTGGGACAAATAACTTCTCAAAACATCTTTAAAACATAATTCAATAGCCACATTATTTTTTACTGCTTCTTTTGCAAGAACATGGTTTATACCACTGTCATAACGTTTTAAATACGGCCTTGACAAAATATCAATTTTAACATTCTCCAATGCTGCCCTGTTTACTTTCAAATCTCCACCAACAACAGAGATGCATGAAGACCTATTTCGGAATTTATTCACAATCTTTCTGATTTCATTTACGTTATTTGATTTAATTTCCAAGGTATAATCAACATTTATACTTTCATCTAACTCACTGTTTAATTCATTTTTAAATTTTAAAGCATTTGAATAATTATCCTGATTATAAGAAAAATTAATATGATTCCAGCCATATTTTGAAGCTTCACTAGCCAATTTTAAATTGTTTTCATAGCTATTTCCCTTAATGTTTAAATCAAAAAACATGTTAGATACTTTATTATTTAAAATATTAATAATTTATTGAAAAAAAGAAAAGATATCAATTATTGATATCTGAAAAATTCAACTTCCCAGCTTACGGTTTCATAATAATCTATGGTAAATGTCTCATCGCTGGAGGAAGTATACTCAAATGAATCTGATCTGGTTTCCACATCACTATGTGAACCCCAATCAACACCTCCGCTGGCACCATTAGAGCCGGTTACATACAAATGATTTGTAGCATAGTTTTTAATAGGATACGCAGAAAGTTTTACCATGATTTTTCCTGAAGGAACATTGATAGTTTGCGAACCCGAACCGGAACCGGAATAACTGCCTATGGACTGCCAGGATTTAGATTCGACAACTTGAGTTGAAGGTGTCTGTTTAGTCGAAGAGACTTGCTGAGTTTTCACATCATCACCGCCGGCAGATTCACTATCATCAGCCAATTGAGCAGAAGTGTTTTTCGAATCATTATTATTTTCAACATGATTAAAATTCATGTTATATGCTAAAAATGCTAAAGACCCCGCAAGAATAAGAATCATTATTATTAGAGCTATGATAATATACTTTGAACTATTCGATTCTTTAGCAGGTATCTGCGGCTGGGTTTTCTGGACTAACGGCACGCCACATTTAGTACAATATTTCGCTTTATCATTGTTCTCAAAACCACAGTTATTACATTTCATTATATATACTTTTGACACACC
>NZ_JAZRHE010000067.1:0-5895 GCF_045644645.1 Methanobrevibacter sp. | reverse complement strand
ATCTCCAATGTGCATATGTGATATTGCTGAACCTAGGATGTGTCCTGCATTGTGTAATGTCAGTCTAATGTCTGGAGAAATGTCTGTCACTTCACCATAATCGAGTGTAATTGTATTTTTAATAGCTTGTTTCACATGTTTTGAGGTAAATGGTAAAGGATTACCTTCTCTGTGAGCTATATCTAAATGATCGAATTGTAAAAGTGTAGTCAAATCTCTTGTTGGGGTAGTACAATACACTGGCCCTTCGTATCCATAATGGTAGAGATATGGTACAAATCCGCAATGGTCTAAGTGAGCGTGAGAAATAATGACTGCATCTAATTCTTCAATTGAAAATTCTGGTGCATTCAAGTAAGGGAATGCAGTTTTATTGTCTGATGCCGCAACATTGACACCACAGTCTAATAGAACACGACTGTTTGGTGTCTGTAAAAGCATTGATGAACGTCCTACCTCTTTGAATCCTCCCATTGAAGTAACTCTTGCCCAGTCATTAGGGTGTTTGGTGCCCTGGTGGATTTGACGTCCAAGACGTTGCAGCATTTTTTTTCTTTCTTTGCTGCTGTTTTTTTGGATTGTTCTAATTTTTCCAATAATGTCTGAACTAATAGGTGGAGTTCTTAAGATTTTAGGTGCCCATCCAGTATTTTTAACAATGTTTCTTGATGTTACTCCATATTTTCCAATAACTAATCCTGGTTTTTTAGCAGTGATGACTACTTCACCAGTAACAGTATCAAAATAGATGTCAGTAATTTCCGCGCCTTCAGGAACTATTTCATGAATTTTATTAATTGTATCTTCGGGTTCGAGTAAAGCGCATTTGTCAGACCTAATGATAAGTCTTTTTCTAAGTTCTTTTGCAAGTGATCTTATAAGATCGCCATTTTCAGTTATGATTTCCGGATTTTTAGTGTAAACTACTACTTCTGGACCTTCAAATTCCACTTTTGAAACTTGAATTTCATCTGGTAGCTTATCTAAAATCTCTTTTTTAATATCTTCTAAAATGTCTGAAGTCATATAATCCCTTCAAAAAAAGTTTGTGTAGGTATTATAGTTTACGAAAAGCTTTAAGCTATAATTAGTTAAATTTCATAAACTATCTACACCAATTATATAAAAAAATAGTTAGTTATGAAAAATTAGCTTACTTATATTTTTTCAAGAATCTCATTAATTTTTTCATCATCTAACATTTCAAAGCCGTTCGCATCCACTTTAGCAACTAAATACCCATTACCTGAGTATGTGTCACGTTCAGCAGCGGCCCTAATAGCTCTTATGGCTATTTCAATTCCTTCGTCAGTTGTTAAGTCATCTCTAAATCTGTCTTCAAGAACTCCGTATGCAACGATAGAACCTGATCCAGTTGAGATATATGTATCTTCAATCATTCCACCTGCAGGGTCTAATGAGTAAAGGGATGGTTTGTCTCCATCCATTCCACCAAGTAATGTTTGAACATACATTGGTCCGGAACGCAATATGTTTGCAGTCAATGATGCCGCAGCTTTAACGCTAATTGAGTCGTTGTTTCTCATTTGGTAGAGAGAAACTTCTGCTTCAATAACTTTCATTAAACTTTGAGCATCTCCAACTGAACCCGCAATGGTGGTTACAATGTGATCATCAATTTTAAATATTTTTTCTGCGACTTTGTGAGCTACTAAGTTTCCCATACTAGCTCTTCTTTCGCTTGCAAATACAACTCCATCTTTACATGTAATTCCGACGGTTGTTGTACCTTCTAGTATTTTATCATCCATTTAAATACACCTCATATAAGTATTTAAAATATCTTATTTCAACTACTTTATAGGTTGAATATAATAAAATCAATTAACTATCTCTATATTAATTTTATTTAAAATCAGAATCAATTATTAGTATAAACTAACAATATTAATATTATCTATTGGCATATATAAACTTTTCTTTCAAAAGGTGAATAAATTGAAATGGAAACGTATTGGGGATATCCTGATTTTAGATAATAAATTTGATTATGAATCTAAAGAAGAGCGGGAATTGTTATCTGAAAAGCATAATGTAAAAACTATAATGAAGATAGACCATATTCAAGGAACTAGAAGGGAACCAGTTTATGAAATCATTTTTGGCAGTGAAACAGAAACCATAAACAAGGAGAATGGTTGCTTATTTAAATTGGATTTGGCTAAGGTGATGTGGTCTAAAGGCAATAATAATGAAAGATTAAGAATTGCCAAGCTTGTGGAGGATGATGAAGTGGTTTTGGACATGTTTGCTGGAATCGGTTATTTTTCTATCCCTATTGGTGTTCATTCAAATGCCGAACACATTTATTCCATTGAAATAAATCCCAATTCTTACTTTTATCTAAATGAAAATATTAAATTAAACAAATTAGCAAATATAACTCCCCTTTTGGGTGATTGTATGGATATTGCTCCTAAATATAAGGCAGACCGCATTGTGATGGGGTGTGTTAAAACAACTCATCATTACCTGAAGGTGGCTATTGATAGTTTGAATGAGGGGGGTGTCCTTCACTATCATGAAACGGTTCCCGAAAAGTTAATGAAAACAAGGCCTGTTGAAAGAATCATGTCTCAGGCGGGCGGTCGTGATGTTGAGTTGCTTAAAATAAATAAAATTAAAAAGTATGCGCCTGGTGTGGAACATGTAGTTATTGATGCTAGGATAAATTAGCTATTTTTTCCAGCAAACAATCATTTAACCATTCACTGTTAATGTATTTTTCGTAAATGCATAATCTTTCAGACAGTTCAAATCCTGCATCTTCAGTTAATTTTTGAAGTTCATCAATTCCGGGCCATGGGGAGGTAATATTGACATAATCCGGGCTAACTGGTGAAACTCCGCCCCAATCATCGGCACCGCATAATAAGAATATCTGTGCAGTATCGTTGTTTAGGTTAGGTGGAACTTGGATACTGACGTCTGTATCGCTAAATAATAAAGTTCCAGCAGTTACGGTCCTAATCATGTCTAAAAGACTAGGTTCTGGCCAGTCTTCCATTTCAATGCCGGGTATTGGTGTGAAATTCTGGATGATTATCTCCTGGATATGGCCGTATTCATCATACAAGTCGCGAATGGCAAGTAATGATTCGGCCACTTCTTCTTTTGTTTCGCCAATTCCAATTAGGATGCCGGTGGTGTACGGAATTTTAAGTTTTCCGGCATTTGAAATAGTTTCCAACCGCAATTTTGGATTTTTGCCGGGACTTTTATTATGTGCTGGCAATTCCATTAACCTGGATGACGAATTTTCAAGCATTAGACCTAATGATGCATTAACTTCTTTTAATCTTTTTAAATCATCAAAACTGAAGTTTCCACCGTTAGTGTGAGGCAGTAATGCTGTTTCATCCAATGTCATTTGACAAATGTCTACAATATAATCAATCATTGAATCATAGCCATATTCTTGCAGTTTTAACTTAACTATTTCTTCTTCATCGGCATCTTCACCAAAAGTAAACAGTGCTTCTTTACAGCCATATTTTTCAGCTTCTCTTAAATCAGCCAACACTTCTTCTTTGGTTTTTAGAATGATGGTTTGTGAATCGTCAGGATTCTTTTTAAAATTGCAGTATCCGCAGTCATTCCTGCAGATTTCAGTTAATGGTATAAAAATGTTTTTAGAATAAGTAATAAGGTTATTCTCCCTATATTTTGCAGTTTCTGACATATATCTTACAATATCATTGTCGTTTGCATTTAATATAGTGAGAATTTCTTCTTTGGTTAAATTTGACATGTTCAATCTTCACGTTCTGAAACGGTAACTTCCACATAAAGTGGGGGGATCTCATTTTTGTCTTCCCAAATGGCTATTACAACATCAAAACTTGGAAGTTCAAATACTTTGTATGCCACTACAAGCCCCATTGATTCTAATTCTTCTTTTACTCTAATGAATCCTCCACTATCAACATCACTTGTGGTTAATTCAGTTGTTTTAATGTGTTTGTCTCCGGATTTAACAATTTCTTCAATCTTTTTAGAATTTGCATCCAATTCCGTTCCGCCGAGTATCTCTCCGATTTCTGCAAGTTTCGAATCAAAAGAATCTATCGGTAGAACTTTCCTTGACCTGCCTCTTACAATTAAAATTCTTTCATTATTAATTGCAGGTCTTGACCCTTTAAAGGCGTCGAAAAATCCCATTACTTGCCCTGCAATTTCATAAGTTTTTTTCATTAAATCAGATCCTATTGTATGTTTAATTCTTCTTTTAGTTCGCCCATTGTTGTTACTTTCTCAGCAAATGCATTGTGTCTGTGAATACTTTCATGGTTTTCTTGACGTGATGTGATAATTGTATCCTCAGGGAAATCAGAATATTTGTTTGCAATCATTTCCATCATGTTTCTAACACAATCTTCAACAAAAACAGGGTTTTGGTGTGCATTCAATACGGTGGCATTTTCATCAGGTCTTTTCAGTAATTCACAAACTGGTGAACTCATGGATTTTTCAATAATGTCAATAAGGTCTTCTGCTTTAACGGTTCTGTTTTCTGGAACATCTATAAATAAAGTTCCAACTCCTCTCTGGTTATGGGAAGCAAAAGTAACAGTATCAAGCACTTTTTGTGTAGTTTCTTCATCTAAAAATTCTAATAATTTATTTTTATCACATTCTCTAACCGATTCTTGAGGACATGGACAGACTGTCATTCCGATGACTTCAGCACCAATACTTTTTCTGATGCTAATGGCTCCGTCTTCATCTCTAAAACCGATTGCCTTAGCTTTTAATTTGGCCATTTCTTGGGTTTTATTTTTAGTCACAGGTGACTCTCTCATAAACATAAAATCAGTTGTCATGGATATTTCAACACGTTTTGCATATTCGTGTTTGGTCATCATGCATTCAACAATTTCTGCACATAATGATTCAACGTCTACGGTAGAATCCTTAGCAACAGTTTCAAGAACTTCACTGATAGCTTCAGGATTTCTAGACATATGTACACCTTTTTGGTCATTTGGCAAATCTACAAATGCATCAAATGTAGGTAGTAATATTATGGGTCTTTTATTTGTTCTTTCAAGCTGTAATAATTTTTTTACTCCGGTTACACCTACTCTTGTTAATTTAATAGGTATGCTTGGAGTGTCGTCTTGGGTGTCGGGTAAGCATACTGGCAATTTAATAACCTCTAATTTTTACTTAAATATTATTATTTCTTATGTTTATCCTATTTAAATATTAGATAATAAATTTTGATTTGGAATTTATTTTTTCTATTTAAATATTAATGAGGATTTTTTTAAAAGTAGTTTGATTAATAATAACTGGTAGTGCATTTTTCAAAAATAGTTTAAATAATAAAATAAATTGTTGAAACAGTTGTGTCTTTGTTCAACTGCTTCTTTGAATTAAAATTTATAAGATGTTTGAAGATCCCATGTCTTCTTTAATTACATCAAGAACGGTTTGGGTGTAGGTTCTTTCTATAATTGGATCTTTTAGCAATTCTTTAATAAACGCATTTAATTCGTTGGTGTTTCTGAATTTAGCAATTAGGAACGCATCGTATTCTCCGGTAACGTCATAGATTCCAACAACGTTTTTATTGAAGAAGGTTTTTTCTTCCCAGTTTTTGAGTTTTCCCCCTTTAACTCTTACTCCAATAATTGTTGTCAAAACAAATCCTAATTTTTCATGGTCGATAACTGGTGAAAATTTCTTGATTACACCAGATTTTACCATTTTATCAATACGATTGTGTACGGTACCTACAGAAACATCTAAACTACGTGAAATTTGCCTGTAAGATGTTCTAACATCTTCATTAATTATTTTTAAAATGTTTATGTCTGTATCGTCAAGTTTTACAACATTGTCTTTTGTTTTTACCATTATAATCACTTC
>NZ_JAZRHE010000066.1:0-2544 GCF_045644645.1 Methanobrevibacter sp. | reverse complement strand
TTTTTATCAATAAAAAAACATGTTCTTAAAGACAATATTCAAAAATTAAATTCTCAAAGTTTATAAATATAGAAAATTAAAATCTTAATTAATATGTCAGCTAATAAAATTCTATTAAAATTTGCAAAAAAAGGAATTAACCTATCACCTGAAGCGTATAATAAAGTCATTAATGCAGAAAATCCTATAGACTTTGCATCTTCATTAATAGTTAAATTAAAAAGCGATAAATTCACATCAAAAGACTTGGTTTCAGTTAGTGAAGAAACTATTGATGAAATTCTAGGCAATGGTAAAATCGAAGAAACTCAAAATAATTTAACAGAGGAAAAACCAAGTGTTAAGGAAGAAAAAGTAGAAACCGAAAAACAAAAAACACCACAGGAAGAACCTACAACTGAAGTTAAAAAAGAATCCCTTTCAATGGAAGATTTCAAAAAAGAAAGTGACATTAAAGAAAAACATGTTAATGAGGCTATTTTAGAAGCTTCAGAAACTGTTAAAGATGAAAAAATTCAATTTAAAAGGAATTTAAAAAAAACAAATGTCGAATATGATTTTAAAATTATCCAAGACACAAGTAAAAAATCATATACAAGCGGAGAACTTGAAAACCTAATCTCTTATTTCAAAAGCAGATATGAAAAACTACATAATATCTTATCTAGAAGACCCGAACTTAGAAATACTGTTAAAGTAGCGGATATTGATGACTCACAAGAAAGCTTAAGTATGATTTTAATGGTTAAAGAAATCAGATCCAGTAAAAATGGCCATAAAATCGTTGAATTTGAAGATGATACAGGAAATATTTCCGTCTTATTCTCTCAAAATAATGAAGAATTGTTTAAAGAAGCTGAAAAATTAGTTAGGGATGAAGTTGTTGGTATAATTGCTAATAAAAGTGGAGATAACGGTTTTGCTTTCGGACAGCAAATCATAAACCCCGGTGTCTTGCAAGTCCCGGAAAAAGAAATGGATTTCGGAATTGTATTTTTATCTGATGTTCACATTGGCAGTCTAACATTCCTGGAGGATGCTTTTACAAGATTCATTGATTGGATTAACTGTGAATATGGTACCGAAGAGCAAAGAAGAGTTGCTGAAGATGTTAAATATTTAATTATTGGCGGAGATATCGTGGATGGAATCGGCGTTTATCCAAACCAAGAAAAAGAACTTGTAATTAAAGACATTACGGAACAATACAATGAAGCAGCTAAATTTTTAGGAAATATAAGAAGTGATATTAAAATTATTATCGCTCCGGGAAACCACGATGCATCAAGAGTGGCTGAGCCGCAACCTGCAGTGCCGGAAGAATATGCAAAAGCATTATACGAATTAGATAATGTGGAATTCATTTCAAATCCCGGTATTGTATCTTTGGACGGCATCAATGTTCTGATTTACCATGGCCGTAGTTTTGATGACTTAGTCATGGCTGTTAAAGACTTCACACATGAAAGAAATGACTTGTTAATGGAAGAATTACTTAACAAAAGACATTTGGCCCCTATTTATGGAGAAAGAACTCCCCTTGCTTCAGAACTTGAAGATTATTTAGTAATTGATGAAGTGCCTGATGTATTCCATACAGGACACGTGCACATTAATACATACAAAAAATTCAAAGGAATTCATCTAATTAACTCCGGCACTTTTCAGACTCAGACAGAGTTTCAAAAAATTTATAACATTGAACCTACTCCTGCTGAAGTTCCTGTACTTCATAAAGGAAAATATAAACATTTCAAATTCTTATAAAGAGGTTATTTGATGAAAAAGAATATAGCTGAAATTATTGAAGTTTCCAGAGAAATTTATGAGAAAGGTTTGGTTTCAGGAAAATCCGGAAATATAAGTGCAAGATTTAAAAACGAAACCAAGGATATTGTCGCAATTACTCCTACATTAAAATCATTATCCAAATTAAATGAAGAAGACATTGTATTGGTTGATTTGGATGGAAACATATTAACTAAGGGAAAACCGTCTTCCGAAATAAACATGCATTTGGAAATATATAAAAAAAGACCTGATGTCAACGCTATAGTCCATACTCATTCACCCTACGCTACCGGTTTCGCCCATTCATCCAAAAAAATTAAAAGATATGAAGGATTTAAACCAATCAAAAAAGCATTCCTATCTGAAATTGAATATGAAAAACCGGGCAGTGCCGAATTGGCCAAAAAAGCTAGTGAAGGTATTGGTGAGGATGATGTGCTGATCTTTAGGAATCATGGTGTAGTATGTGTAGGCGACTGTTTAAAAGAAGCAGGTTTGCTTGCTGATTTTGTTGAAGAAACAGCAAAAACTCAATTTGTAACATATATGTTAAATTCAGTTGAAGATATTAGTTAAAATCTTCATCTGAAATAACATCGCTTTTGTTTCTGTTTTTCATTCCTTCTTCAATCATTTTAATGATTAAACCGGATAATGAGGTATCTTCATCAATAGCAATTTTCTTTAATTCTTTTTTCAAATCTATAGGTAGATTTATAGTAGTTTTACTTATATCTGACATGTATTATAATT
>NZ_JAZRHE010000065.1:0-8390 GCF_045644645.1 Methanobrevibacter sp. | reverse complement strand
TATCCCCATAAAAATAGTACAGACCAAGTAATAAAAATAATAAATGCATAATTCAATGAAAAGTAATACAAAAATTAAATTTAAATAATATTAATATAAAACTATCGCTATGGCTCTATCTCTTAAACTAAAGAAATTGTTAATAAACAATGGTGCAACCGAAGTAGGTTATGCAGACATCACAAATTTTACTCCAAAACCAGAATTAAATACAGGTGTTGTTTTTTATATCACATATCCAAAAGAAATCATAAGGAACATGCAAAATGCACCCACACAGGAATATCTTGAAGAATTGATTAGTTTAAATTCAAGGTTAGATGCACTTGGAATGAAATGTGAAGAATTTTTGGTTGAAAATGGATACAATGCTTATGCCCAAACAAAAAAGAGATTGGGAACTGATTTTGGTGAGTTCAATTCATTTGAACTGCCTCATAAAACAATAGCCACCCGTGCGGGACTTGGATGGATTGGCAAATCTGCATTATTTACAACAAAAAACTATGGATCAGCACTAAGACTATCATCAGTTTTAACAGATGCCCCTTTAAAAATTGGCAAGCCCATATTAAAATCAAGATGCGGAAAATGCATGGAATGTAGGGATGCGTGTCTTGGAGGAGCAATAAGCGGCCTGAACTGGAACTATAAACTTAAAAGAAATGATTTTTATGACGATAAGAAATGTGAAAAATATGCCCTTAAAGTATCTGAAGAAAATCTAGGAAAAGCAGATACGGTATGCGGAAAATGTATTTTCGCTTGCCCGCATACACAAAAATATATTAAAAAACTATAACTTCACAGCATAAGAAAAATCATCAGCTAAAGGATTGATTTCCAAACCCTGAATTTTCTTATCCATATGAACGGTTTCAAGCTCATCATTAGCATCCAATGCAACAACAAAACCCATTTTTGTCCAAAATTTAATAGCCCCATCCAAATTCTTATGAGTGTGCAAATAAATGTCATTAAAACCAGATTGATTAGCAAAATTTTCAGCCACTGCAAACATCTTAGACGCCAATCCGCAGCGTCTGCATCTTCTATCAACAAATAGTCTCCATATGCTTGAAGTTGTTTCATTAGAATACAAATGTCTGAATTCAGGGAAATCCTTGTCATAAGCCCTTATACCAATTGTTGCTATGATTTCTCCAGTTTCAGTATATGCAACAAAGAAATTATTTCTTTTTGGATTAATGTAATATTCCCCCATATCAACAATATCTTGATGCCATTCAGGAACATAATCATAGCCGAATTCCAGTTTAATCATCTTAAATAAAAATTCTTGAACATCCTCAATTTCCTTTGAATTTTTACTTAATTCCTTAATAGTAACATTCATACCAATCACACTTCAAATGAAGTATTACATTTAATAGAGATTTTAATTAAATAGTAATACTTTTTTGTAAATTTTGAATAACTTTAATATTGATAAAGTACAAATTACTATATAAAATTTATCATTTGAAATGAAAAGGTGGTTTAATGGAGAAATTATTAGATGTTGAAAATGTTTCTATTTCATTCATTCAATATACTAAGGGATTAAATCAAAGGGATTTAAAAGTTATCAGTGATTTAACCTTAGACATTTCGGAAGGTGAAATATTAGCAGTATTAGGTTCAAGCGGTTCTGGTAAAAGTTTGCTTGCACATGCAATATTCGGAATACTTCCGGAAAATGCAAACCTACAGGGGAAAATAAAATATAAAGGAAAGGAATTATCACAAGAAGACAAAGAAGAAATAAGGGGAAAAGACATCGTGCTTGTGCCCCAATCCGTTAATTTCTTAGATCCTCTAATGAAAATATCCGACCAAGCAATAGGCCACACAGAAACCGAAGCTGAAAAGAAAGAGAAAAAGAAAAAACAAAGGGAAATCTTTGAACATTATAATTTAGGACCTGAAGTGAATGAAATGTATCCGTTCCAACTATCCGGAGGAATGGCAAGAAGAGTACTCGTATCAACAGCATTACTATCAGACCCGAAACTTGTTGTAGCAGATGAACCAACACCCGGACTTGATGAAAAAACAGTAGAAGAAACTTTAAATCACTTTAAACACATGAAGGAAGACGGAATCGGAGTGCTTCTCATCACACACGACATCCATGCAGCTCTGGAAGTTGCAGATAGAATCGGAATATTCTACTCAGGATACGTAATCGAAATAGCACTCAAAGAAGACTTCTCAGGCGATGGAGAAAATCTCCTACATCCATACACAAAAGCACTCTACAAAGCATTACCCGCCAATGGATTCGAATTAACAAAAGGACACCAACCATTACACGGAGAGATACCAAACGGATGTCCATACTACAACAGATGCGAAATGAGATTTGACAGATGTAAAGATGAAAGACCCGAATTGATTGATATTGGAAAGAAAAAAATCAGATGCTTCAAATACGAAGAAGGTGCATAAAATGGAACTTAAAGCAGCAAACATTTCATTTAAATACCCTTCCGCAAAGAAATATTTATTGAAAGACGTTAATCTTGAATTGGATAACAAAAAAGTCATGGGATTAATTGGAGACAGCGGAAGTGGTAAATCCACACTATGTAAAATATTATCAGGATATGTTACAAAATTTGAAGGGAGCGTAACATTTGATGGACAAACTCTCCCTAAAAAAGGATTCAAACCAGTCCAACTAATTTACCAACACCCCGAAAAAGTTATGAATCCCAAATGGAAAATGCAGCAAGTTTTAGCCGAATCATGGGACGTTACTGATGAAGCCTTAAAAGAATTTGGAATCCAAAAATCATGGCTGACAAGATTCCCGCAAGAGCTGTCAGGTGGGGAACTGCAAAGATTTTCCGTTTTAAGGTCTCTAAATCCAAATACCAAATTCCTAATAGCGGACGAAATGACAACAATGCTTGACGCAATCACACAAGTACAAATCCTAGATTCCGTTTTAAAAATAGTAAAAGAAAGGAACATGGGCTTTTTGCTTGTAAGTCACGATATGGATTTGGTAGACACCATCTGTGACGACAGAATATATTTAAAAGATATTAATGGTGCTTAATCATTAATATCACCCAATTTTCATTTAAATACCAATCTAACTTTTTCCCATCACAGATAATGTGGCCTTAAACATTTCAAAACCCATTCTATTTTTTAAAAAATGATGCCAATACCAAATATAGCCTGTGAAAATTCGCTTTAAAAAAAAGAAAAAATCCTAAAATTAAAATATACACCAATAAATAGCATATTTTTAATTTTAAAGATTATTTATTTCATCAAAATATAAAATATCATCACATATTACTTCAAGCAAATCGGGGTCATGACTAACAGCCAATATACCAATGTTATTAGCTTTAGCATGATTGATAAGTTTTTCCCATATCTGTACCTGTGTTACAGCATCAAGCATGGTACTTATCTCATCAGCAATGATGAATTTTGTTTTAGGGTTAAGAGCCCTCAATATACTGAAACGCTGCAGTTCCCCGCCAGAAAGCTCGCTAGGCCAACGAGTTAACCATTGATCTTTAAGGCCGAAAGTATCCTTCAACTCTTGAGGAGGAGCCCATGACTCATTTAATACTTTATTCATCTTCCATTTTGGATTCATGGTCTTTTCAGGATGTTGAAAAATCAATTGCACGGGATAAAAGCCTTTATCTGAAATTTTATTGCCGTCAAGGGTAACTTCTCCTTTATAATTAGTAATATGACCCGCAAGAATTTTGCATAAAGTACTTTTACCGCTACCGCTGTCACCCATCAAACCAATTATTTCATTGCTTTTAAGAGATAATGAAACATCATTCAATATTTGCCTTTTTTTATTATATGAAAAAGTAATATTACTTGCCTTAAGATTCATCATTAGCCCCCTCGTAATTGAAACATCTAATCATAATGCCATTATGATTAATAAGTTCCGGTTTGTTTTTCTCACACTTGCCTGAGCGTATCGGACAGTTTTCAAAATATGGGCAACCGGGAAGGTCTTCTAATGGCTGAACTCCTTCAGTTAGTTTAAAGCCGTTTCTTGGTAATGAATTGATTAAGGCCTTAGTATATGGATGCAATACATTATCCACATTTTTGAAGTTCTCTACAGTGTTTATTTCAATGACATAACCGGAATAGAATATTGCAATCCTATCTGCAGTTCTTAAGGCAACATCAATTTCATGAGTGATTAATAAAACACCTTTACCATGCTCCTTAAGATTCTTTATATCCTCAATTGTTTCTTTGACACTTTTTGCATCAAGACCTGGTGTCGGTTCGTCAGCAATCAATAAATTAGGGTCACCAATTAAAGCCGTGGACAACAACACTTTTCTTGCCATCCCACCAGACAATTCAAAAGGATACAAATCATCTACACTTTCATCCAATCCATATCTACTGAAGATTTCCCTTTGCCTTATCTTTTTCTCGGCATGTTCGGCTTTATCCTTACATTCACCAATGGCCTGTTCGGATACTTTCATAAGAGGATCCAGGAAATTGACAGACTGAGGTATCAGACAAATTTCCTTGCCTCTTAATTTTTCTTTTGATTTTTGATCCAAAACATTGCCTTTATATTTTATTTCTCCAGTTACATGAGAGTTATAAGGCAAGATACCTAAGATTGAATGAGCTAAAAGACTTTTACCCGAACCGCTGGACCCCAATATTGCAACAATTTCGCTTTCGTCAACATCTATTGTCAAATCAGATATTACCTTTGAATCGTGCCTATTTAATCCTTGAACATATTGTGTAAAAGATATTGATAGATTATTTACTTCTAATAATTTTTCCATAATACCACCCAATCTAGTTATTTGCCTGTGAAGGATCAAACAATCGTTTTAAATTATCTCCAATAATATCAAACAACAATACAACTATCAATAATGCAAGACCTGGGAAGAATGCCAACCACCAAGCACCCATTGCAAGGTATGTCATTGATTCAGACAAGATTATACCAATAGCCGGTTCGTGTGGTGATAAACCGAATCCTAGGAATGTTACACTTGATTCGTGCATGATTGCATGTGGGAATACAAGTAATGTTCCTACAAATATTTGAGACAATACTAAAGGCAAGATATGTTCCTTTGCAATCCATAATCTGCTTTTACCAAATCTTTTGGATAATGCTACATATTCAGACGTGTTTATCTGTAGCACTTCAGCTCTTAATACTCTTGTTAAGTTTACCCAATGCGTAAACGCAACCGCCATCATCACACCGAATGCACCTTTACCCAAACCGATGGATATCATCATAATCAATAATATGTGAGGTATTGATGCGAATAAATCGATTAACCAGGATACAAATTCATCACAGAACCTGTTGACACTTGCAAGAAAAGCCAAGAGTGTGGCTATTATACTGGATATTATTGAAGCAGCCAATCCAATCATGATACTTAAACTTAAACCTTTCAATGTTCTTATGAACATGTCCCTGCCCATCCAATCAGTACCGAAAGGATGTTCGAATGATGGAGGTTTCATTTTCATAGCAAAATCAGTAGGCAGATTAGCATCAATCATCCATCCGCAAATGAAGATAACCAATAAAATTAATCCAGTGAGCCCAATGGTTAAGAGTGTTTTTTGTCTTAAGTTTAGAGAACTGAACAAACCCCTGTTATACCATGGCATTTCACTCATCATCCTCACCCCTTAATCTTGGATCGACATATTGATAAATCAAATCAGCAATGAAATTTCCCATAAATACAAAGATGGCACTGATAATAACAATACCTAACAGTAACGGGACATCTGACCTTAAGCCAGCAGCCACTGTTGCTTGACCTATGCCCGGATATGCAAATACCTGTTCAACAAGAATTGTACCCCCGAACAGCTCATTGAATGACAGGAATTGAATTGTGATTGCTGGAAGCAAAATATTCCTTATTCCGTGATTTTTGATAATTCCCCAGAAACTTTCACCTCTAGCCTGTGCAAATAAGAAATAATCACTTTTTTTAACATTGATGAGTTTATCCCTTGTATACATTGTAAGAGAAGCGATTCCTACAATACTCAATGTGATTGCAGGCAATATCAATCTGTATAGCCATTGCCAGAATGTTACAGTATCCGACAATTGTCCAATAGGAACTGAAAGTCCGATTGGGAACCAACCTAAATATACTGAGAAAACCATTAAAAGTACTAATCCTATCCAAAATGTAGGTGTAGATTGCAATATGTAGCAATAAGTTTTAATCGCCTTATCTATCCAACTATCTTCTTTTGCACCTGCAATAACTCCTAAACCAAAACCTACGAATGCAGATATTACCCAGGATACTGCCATGAGAGTAAATGAGGCTGTGAATTTCTGTGCAATAACTTCAGTTACAGGAGCTCTGTAAATCAATGAAAAACCCATACTTCCAGATGCCAATGTCTGAAGCCATCCCATTACTCTTTCACCCAAGGACAAATTTGTTCCCCAATATTCGCCTATTATGGCAACTTGTTGTTGGGTGACAAGTCTTTGACCAAGATAAGCTTTAACAGGATCAATAGGAGATAATTGAATCATTATAAAACTGATTGCTGCAATAACACTTATCAAAATTAGTAATCTAATAGCTTTAAATCCTAAAAATTTAGCTAATTTCTTATTGTTAATTTTAATCATCTCTTATAACTTTGTTAAAAAAAGGAAAAAAATGATTTATTAAAAATAAATCATCTTAACTAAATCATTTATTTAGCAGTTTCATTAGAGGTTGTATTAATACGTGTCCAATCGTAGATGTTACCCCATATGTCTCCACCGTGTGGATAAATGAGGTGTGTACCATTGGATATGTCTAATGAATCACTTACGAAGTATGTGTAATCCACAGTTCCAATCCACAAGAATGGGTAATTAGATACAGCTTGTTGAGCCGCTAGAGACCAGACTGAGTATGAACTGTTTAAGTCTTGACCCATAGCTGTATCAATTGATGCGTCAACTATAGTGTCATTAAGACCTTCAGGGTTGTCATAACCTACGTAAGCTACTCTTGAATCGTATTGGTGTTCAATTTCATATGGGTCTGCTGAACCGAATCCCCATACTACTCCCTGACTGTATTTGTTAGGGTCAATGTCATCCCAACTTCCACCTACAGGAGTTACATTAATACCTATATCCTTAGCTTGTTCTGCAACAGCCACTGCAATTGCTTGTCTTTCTGTAGCTTTTGCATTGTAATAAATGGAGAATGCTGCAGGTTGACCATCTTTTTCGACAATGCCGTCTCCGTTGGTATCATTCCATCCGGATTCTGCAAGGAGAGCTTTTGCTTCATCGACTTGGCCGTCTTTGAATGAGGTTTCAAATGCCCATGGCAATTGTCTAGCTACACCAGTGTAGGATACATTACCGTATCCGTTGAATGCACCGTCTAATAATTTTTGTCTGTCAATACCCATGTTTAATGCTTCTCTGATAGCAGGGTCTGCAGTTACATTATTACCCACGGTGATATTGTCTTCGCTTAATTTACCTTCAGCTTTTTGTGTTGGTAATGATATTCCACGTACATCAATTGAATCGAAGTATTCCATGTGGTAACCGTCCACTGTTTCATTTGCATAAGCCAGTTGTACTTCAGCAATGTCGACATCACCGTTTTTAACCGCTGCAAATGCTGCATCTGGATCAAGGAATAAATTGGTTATTTTTTCAAAGTATGGTTCTTTACCGTAGTAATCAGGGTTTTTCTCTAAGATGAATTGTTGTCCCTTATCCCATTGAGCTAATTTATAAGGTCCGGAACCGATTGGGTTTTTACCGTATGAATCTTCATTATAATTAGCTTCAGGAACAATACCTACATCAGTTAATTTGTTAACAAATGTTGAGTCAGATTTATTGAGTTCGAATACTATTTTAGTATCGCCATCAACTTTAGCTTCGTTCATGGAACTTAAATCTGCACCTTCGCCTAATTCTTTTGCCTTATTGTATGAAAATGCTACGTCTTTAGCGGTTAATGAACTGTTATCTGTAAATTTAACATCATCACGGATAGTGACTGTATAAGTTTTTAAATCATCAGACACGTTATAACCGGTAGCCAAATCATTTACAAAATTATTGTCTTTGTCTCTTTTAAGAAGTGTACTTTGGATAAGAGGTTCTGTTCCGGAATCGTGGTATCCCCAACCATGCATTGGGTCAAAACCAAATTCAGGTTCTTCACCGTGAGCGGCAACACAAGCAACTAATTCATTAGCAGCATGTTGTGTGTTTCCTCCCCCCAAAGCAAAAGCACATATACCAATTATTGCAAGAACTGCAACAACCGCGGCTATAATATATTTAGTTTCCATTTTATTTTCCTCATTAAAAATTACTTTTAATA
>NZ_JAZRHE010000064.1:0-20339 GCF_045644645.1 Methanobrevibacter sp. | reverse complement strand
CCTACTTTATAAATCATTTCAATATGAACGTCGGATAGAGAATATCTAGCCATTTTACCTTCTTTTTGATATTTGACAATATTGTTCGCACTCAATATTCTCAATTGATTTGATACAGTAGTTTGGTTTAAATCAAGAGCTTCGCAAATATCACAAACACACAAATCATCTACACTAAGTAGAGAAATAATTTTTAATCTTGTCGGATTCCCAAATATTTTAAAGAATTCTGATAAGTCAAAATATTCATCCTCTGAAAGCATACGCTCTTTTACACGATTAACTGCCTCTTCATGAGAGTTGAATACTTCACACATATCATCATTTGTTCCATCAAGATTATTCTCTTTCATTTCCATCACATATATTATATAAAATAATATATATTACATTTATGTATTTAAATGTTTTCATATCATGATATTATGATATGTTATTTGGAAAAAATACAGTATTACAAAAAAGAAAAAAATTAAAAAAAAGTAATAAAAAAGGAATTATCCACCTTGCAGATTATGAATTTCCTCACCCAAATACTTAACATCCTTTACTAATAGGACATCCCTCGGATACTTAACGTCCCCAATACTGTGATTTTCCAATACCTCGCATTCTATAAATTCCTCAATGTACGCATCAGTTATATATTCGGACCGAAGCCCGCCTGCATCCATAGGACTCATCACAACGAATGTGCCATTTCCTACAAAAACTTTTTTATTACCCAGAGATTCCATCCATTCTACTGTTTCATTGTCATATCCCCTGTAATATGAGCCTGTTCTGATGTCCTTAATGATTGCGGATAACTCATGCGGACCCTCGGAAGACACTGTTAATTCTGTTTTATTTCCAGAATTATCCGTATCGGTAATTGAATAAACAAAAACTAACGATAAAATTGCAACAAATAAGATTATCACTGCAACAATACCTTTATTTTTCATTTTGAAAACCTCATCGAATATTATTTTTTAACAACGCCATTTAAAGTCCCATCTATAATGCAGTCAAAATCAACCTTATCGAGCCAATCTGCCTTTGTAAACATGTCCATGAAACATAGCCCTATAATTTTACCATTTTCTTTTAGAATTTCATCTATCAAATCATTCAATTCGTTGGTATCTACATCATATTTAGGCATGGACAATCCGCCCAATACCACCGCCACGTCAGAGTCATGGGGATCGGAAATCTCCTCTCTCAAAACCATAGCATAAGGTCTATGTTCGAACTGGTGACATTCGTCAATATTCAATAATGGCATGAAATGATTTTCCTTATCCCTTACGGAATATGCTGCAAACTCAGCAAACGGAGTGCAAACTCCCGGAGACCCCATGAAAGTAATCTTTTTGGCATCCCCCACCTCTTTTTTAAAAGTTACCAACTGTCCGTTTAATCCTTTCCATTCATAAACATCTTCCATATCAATCACCTTTAGACATCATAGTAATATGCCTCTTCACCAATATATTTGACATTTTTAACTAATACAATTTCTCTAGGATTCTCAACGTTTCCCAATGAATGCTTTTCCAACACATCAGCCGAGAATATCTCCCAGTAATCCACATCGGTAGCATAGATTGACGGAATTTTATTTGAATCAGATTTATCCATTATCACATATCCCTCTGATGAAACCCATGCATATTTATCCCCTAAAGACTCCATCCAGTTTACCGTTTCATTATCATAACCCCTGTACCACTCTTCTGTTTTGACATCATTAATCAGCACAGAAAGCGGGATAGGTCCCCCGGAAGATACATTAAATGTTGTGTTATTAGTAACATCATTGACATTAGGACTACTGGAAAAACCCAAAACTATGCCTAAAATAGCTACAAGCAAGACAATTACTGCAAGAATGATTATATCCCTCATTTTAACCACCTATAATTTCGGTAAAAACCTGTTAGTGTTTTTTGTATAATTCACATATTCCGATTCGAAATCTCTTTTTAAACGCTGCTCCTCTTTTTTAACCTGAATATTCATTATTATAACTTCAATTATGAAAATAATAAACGCTCCTAAAGATAAAAGTGCTATTAAAACACCAGCATGGAAAATAAATACCCCCAAAAGCATTGGATTTCTGCAGATTCCATAAGGCCCGTCAGTCATCAGTGAACTGGTTCTCGGTGCAACTTCATGATTGAATGCATCAAATGGGTTTCCCTCACCCACCCTTTTCATATAAACGATTGACCAAATGCTTAATCCGATTCCGGATACTGTCATTAAAATAAATAAAATCCACTGGACGGGATTGATTTGCACTAAATTGGGACTTCCTGAAGCCAAATACATCACAAATGGAATTGCAATTATGAAAATAACCAAACCAAGTATATAACCGATGATATCCCTAATCATGCTATCACATTCCGTGAATCTAATACTAAGAATTTATATAAAAATTAATGCGATTATACTAATTACACCGATGTTACCTGTAATTATTCATTAGTAAACAATATTTCTTTTGTAATTTTTGCGGCAGATTCAACCATTTTCGGACATAAATCCCTAAACAAATTATTATCCTTTGCATATTCTACTCCTTTTTGTGTACTGATATCGCAACCAAGTAACTCACGACAGATATATGAACCATTATCTTTTTTAAATTCATCTAAAAATTCATCACAAACTTCATCGCTTTTTGCTTTACTCTCACCATATTTCAATCCCAACACCATAAGTGCACCAGTACATGCGCCACAAACTTCACCTTTTCGCATCCCACTTCCAAAGCAAGCCCCAATTTTAAGTGCCTGTTCTTTTGAAAGCTCAAAATCTGGTGAAAATGCTGCAAATACAGCTTGTGAACACCTATACCCTCCTTCAAATAATTTAACAGCATCCTCAATATAATTCATATTTAATTATTTTACCAATATTGTTAATTAATTTATCTTAATTTAGATAATATTGACAATATTAATTGCTTATAAATAAAAGATATAATATAATAAAAAAACTTTAGTGATATGATGGATGCGAAATTATTTTCTCAAGCTTTGATGAAATTCCTTTTTGGCCTAATAATAATCTGCTTGCTGTTATTCATACCCGCAGGAACCTTAAATTATTTCAACGCTTGGCTATTCATAGCTTTACTATTCATTCCAATGCTTGTTGCAGGAATCATCATGTTAATCAAATCACCGGAACTCTTGAAAAGAAGACTGAATGCTAAAGAAGAGGAAAATGACCAAAAAATTGTAATCATAATTAGTGGAATAATATTTTTATTAGCATTTGTTATAGCTGGTTTGAATTTTAGATTCAAATGGTTCAATCTTCCACAAATAGCGATTACAATAGCTTCAATAATCTTTTTGGTAAGCTATATCATGTACGGCGAAGTTTTAAGGGAAAATATGTATCTTTCACGTACTGTTGAAGTAAGCAAAAATCAGAAAGTGGTGGACAGCGGATTATATGGGATTGTCAGACATCCCATGTATACATCGACAATATTCTTATTTTTATCTATGCCATTAATACTGGATTCAATTTTTTCATTTATTGTCATGCTGATTTATCCGATAATCATCATATTTAGGATAAGAAATGAAGAAAAAGTATTGGAAAATGAATTAAAAGGTTATAATGAGTATAAAGAAAAAGTAAAATATAAAATTTTACCGTTAATTTGGTAAATAACCTTATAGTGCTTAAAACAAGCACTATTCAACATCTTTCAATGCTTCAACCATATTCAAATTATTGATTTTATCTGAAAACATTAGATTAACACCAATTGATATTGCAAATGTTATTACAGCAGTCAATAAGATATTTCCCCAGGTAAGTGACGGAATATAATAAAGAGAGTCCCCTGCGGCATTCATCATCAATGTCATGAAATAAAATCCTAGAGGAATTCCCAAAATAAATCCGATTGATGTGAAAATGATATTTTGGGTTAACAATAGCTTCCTTAAAACATTTGTCTTAAAACCTAAAACCTTTAAAGTTGCAATTTCCCTTTCCATTTCTGTAAATGACAAAATACCGAGATTATATAGAACCAAAATTTCTAAAGCCACTGCAACAACAGTCACTACATAAACCATCATCATTACGGCTTTTGTTACATCATCCCAACTTTCCTTCAGTTTATCAATCCTTGTGGTGGATTTGATTGAATCGTATTTTTCACCGAATTTTTCCTTAGTTAAAATATTTGTTGGTGTGAAGTTCAGTCCCTGATCTTCTAAAGTATTCGGAGACATTATCAATCCTTGTGAAACCGGTTCTGCATGAATCTGGCCAATTTTTGAGCTTACCCATTCATCACTTCCCACAATGTGCCATCTGATTTCATCACCGATCTTTAAATTAAACTTTTCGGCAAGTTTAACGGATATTGAAACATCCCCCTCTTCAATATCCAAAGGATTCCTATCGCTGTCCGTGTAGGATATCAAATCAGTGTTGTTCGATACCAGCAATACAACCGTGTCCTCAATGTCGTTTGCCTTCATCTCAATAGATTGCTGCATAATAAAACTGCCATTGGTATTATTTAAAATATAATACAGTTCCATTGGATTTGCATTGCTTGAAAGAAGCAGCTTTGATTCATAATGACTAATATCATCATATTCCCATGTTTTCAGCTCACCCATGCAGTCATTCATGCCGAATGCAGCAATCAACAATCCTACGCAGCCCATCACCCCCACTATTGTCATGAATGCTCGGAATTTATTTCTTCTTGCATCCCTCCAATTCCAACGCATGTTAAAGCTTAAGCGATTCCAAAATCGTGATTTTTCAATAATGCTGTTTGAAGACACATTAGGAGGTTTTGGACGCAACGTGTTTGCGGGATTTTCTTTTGAAATCATTCTGCATGACAGGTATGTGACAAAAACAGACAAAACAACCATCAATGTCGCAATATAAATAAAGCTCATGTCAAAGCCAGGATACCAGGAAGGCATGCTGTAAGTTGCAGACATTGTAGGGTAGAACATCCTAGGGATTATCACAGGTCCGGTAACCAAACCCAAAACGGCCCCTGCCAAAACAGGGAAAAATCCATAGGAAATGTAATGCAGAATGATTGTTTTATCATTATAGCCAACAGCCTTTAGAATTCCAATCTGGGTTCTTTGAAGGGTCACTATTCTTGTCATTGTTGTGAGAAGTGTCAGAAAAGAAACCACTATGAACACAATCGGAAAAACATCCCCCATCATTCTGTGCTGTGCCATTTCATCTGAGAATTTGGCGACACTTATCTGGTCTTCCTTTTTGGTAAATGACAAGTAATCTATAGAATCATCCAGCTTATCATTAAAATCACTGTCCGATCCATCATATTTGACAAGCAATGTATTATAGTCCAAATCATCAGGATATGCCTTATACGACAGGTAGGCAAAGCCCATTTGTGAAAAATCTGGAGTCAATGAATTGGCCGAGGATTCATAAATGTATTCCGGAGAATATCCTATCCCCCTGATTTCCTTTGTGACATTGTTGCCATCAAACTCAAAAGTGATCCTATCCCCAATATTCAGATTCCTCTCATCTGCAAAACGCTTATCCAACCAAACTCCGGAGTCATCTGATGGGTCGAAGTCTTCGCCTTCAGTCGAATAGAATTTGGATATCGTTCCCTTTTCAGCGAAATGCAGCTTGATATCCGGATTATTGTCCAGGTCCGCCACCGATTGAACTACAAATTGCCTATCAGATTCCGTCGTGAATTCACTTATCTTATCGACTGAAGCATCATCAAAACTAGTGTTGTAAATCCATCCATCGGCCATATTGGTTTGAGAGTAATATGCATCCGAAGTTTGGACAAGCCCATAATACTCCCCATATATTCCGCAGTAAGCAAAAATGCCTAAAAATGCCATGAGGAATATTGCAATGAACTGCATTTTATTGACTTTTATATCCCTCAGCATTTTTTTAAAAAGCATATGCTCACCATTCCAAATCAGTAACCTTTCGCGGATTTTCATTAATGGCAATGCTTTCAATTTGGCCATTCTTAATTCTGATTACCTTATCTGCGGCTTCCGCCAAAATTGCATTGTGAGTTACAATAACAACAGTAGTGCCCTTGTAATTGCTCAAATCCTGAAGTAGCTTTAATATTAAAACGCCCGTTGTTGAGTCTAATGCACCTGTCGGTTCATCGCATAAAAGCATTGCAGGCTGTTTGGCCACTGCCCTTGCAATGGATACCCTTTGCTGTTCTCCACCGGACAGCTGTGCCGGAAATTGATTAGCATGTTCTTTAAGCCCAACCACATCCAGCACATCCAAACCATTAACATCAACATCCACAATGTCCTTCATCAGCTCAACATTTTCAAGAGCTGTCAGGTTTGGAATCAAGTTATAAAACTGGAAAATGAATCCCACATTTTTAGCCCTGTAGTCTGTAAGTTGATTATCGTCAAATCTTTCCACATGATTTCCCTTTACAATTATCTCACCGGAGGTAACCGCATCAAGACCGCCCAAGAGATTTAGAAGTGTTGATTTTCCCGCCCCGGACGGTCCTAAAATTACAACGAATTCTCCATCATCAATTGTGAAATTGACATTGTCCATAGCTTTTAGAATGTGATCTCCTGATTTATAGATCTTATCGACATTTTTAAATTCGATTATAGTACTCATCAATATTCCTCTTATGTGTATTTATTTGTAATTTATATTAAATAAACTATACAAAATAGAAACATCTACTTTCAATAATCAATACATATAAAACATTTCAAAACATATACTTATATTATAATAAAATAGTACAGGAAAAATGTAAATGTCATTTAAAAAAGATGAAATGTTAATAATGCCTGCAGTTGACATTAAAAATGGAAAATGTGTACAGCTTGTTCAGGGCGAACCTGGAAGTGAAATGGTAGAAATAGAAAATCCTGAACTTGTTGCAAAACATTGGGAGGATTTGGGGGCTAAAAATATCCATATAATTGACCTTGATGGAACAATAAAGGGAGTTGCAAGCTTTGAGATTATTAAAAAAATCCTGAAGGAAATTAGCGTTCCAATTCAGCTCGGAGGGGGAATACGAAGTGTTGAATATGCCCGCGAATTATTGAATCTGGACATTGAAAGGCTGATTATAGGAACCATGGGGATCCAGCACCCCGAAACCATTGCACAGCTTTCAGACGAATACGGCTCAGACAGAATCATGATTTCACTTGACAGCAAAGACAACAAAGTAGTCATTAAAGGCTGGCAGGAAAAGATTGATAAAAGCCCAACAGAACTTTCGACCGAGTTTAAAGAGCATGGCGCAGGCAGCATCCTATTTACGAATGTTGATGTTGAAGGCCTTTTAGGTGGCTTTTACACTGAACCTGTTGAAGAGCTAAAGAAATCCGTGGATATTCCTATAGTTTATTCAGGCGGAATAACTACAATAGAAGACATTAAAAAATTGAATGAAAGCGGTGTGGAAGGAATAGTGATAGGTTCTGCACTTTATAAAGATAAAATTGATTTAACTGAAGCTTTAAAATACCAAAAGAGGTAATTAAATGAAGAAAGTAATGGCAACAGGAACATTCGACATACTCCACCCTGGACATGGCGTTTATCTTGAGGAATCAAAAAAACTTGGTGGGGAAAATGCTAAACTTTATGTTGTTGTGGCACGCGACTCAACAGTTGAAAGGCGAAAGCGAGTTCCAATTGTTGGGGAAGACCAGCGTTTAGAATTGATCAAGATGTTAAAACCCGTAGATGAGGCATATCTTGGTGATGCGAACGGCGATGTATTCAAGATTGTTCATGAAATTGACCCTGACATCATTACCGTCGGCGCTGACCAGAACCATGACATCAAAAAATTACAGGCTGCTATTGATAAGAGAGGACTGAAAGCAAAGGCGATACGTGTTGAAAAATATCGGGATTGCGAACTTGACAGCAGCTGCAAAATCATTAGAAAAATTCAGAATACCAACTTTGAAGGTAAAATATTAGACAACTGTGAAGACTAAGGAGATTATTAAAATGTTTAAAGTAGCAATAATTGGAGCAAGTGGATATACTGGAGGGGAACTTCTAAGAATGCTTTTGAACCATCCTGAAGTGGAAATAACAGACATCACTTCAAGACAATATGATGGTACTCCTGCACATAAAATCCACCCGCATATAAGAGATTCCGGACTTGTTTTTAAAAATAAAAGTCCATCCGAATTGGATGCTGACGTTGTATTTACCGCAACCCCCCATGGGGCATCAATGAAAATTGTTCCGGAAATCCTAAAAACCGGTGCAAAAGTAGTTGACTTAAGTGGAGACTACAGATACAGAGACACAGCAGTTTATGAAAAATGGTATGGAATGGAACACACTGACAGCGAAAATAAGGGTGCATTCGGACTTCCCGAATTATACCGGGATGAAATCAAAAAGGCGGATCTTGTTGCAAATCCGGGATGCTTCCCAACCGGAGCAATATTATCCTCATATCCTTTAGTTAAAAACGATGTAGTGGAAAGAATCATCATTGATTCTAAAACTGGAGTTAGTGGAGCCGGTGTAAATCCATCTGCAACCACACATTACCCTAATATTGCAGACAATGTAAATCCATATAAAATAACTGCACACAGACACACATCTGAAATTCAACAAGAATTGCATGGTTTTGAAGGCGTTAAAGTATCATTTACCCCTCATTTGGTGCCGGTCAATAGGGGCATTCAGACAACAAGCCATAGCTTTTTAAATGATGAAAATAAAGATATTACAACCGAAGAATTAAGAAAACTATATGAAAAAGAATACTCAGGAGAGTACTTTATCAAACTTATGGATGACGGAGAAGTACCGCACTTAAGCTCAGTTAGAGGATCTAACTTTGTTCATATTGGCGGATTTGAAATAGATGATACCGGAAGAATCGTAATGTTATCCGCTATTGACAATCTTGTTAAAGGTGCATCTGGTCAAGCTATCCAAAACATGAACATCTTACTTGGCATTGATGAGAGAACTGGCTTAACACACTTTGGTCTTCATCCTTAAATACTAGGAGATTATAAAATGGCCACATTAATTATGTATTATTCACAAGGCGGAACAACGGATCTAATTGCAAAAACATTATCCAAACATTTAAATGCAGATTTGGTTAGAATACATGACTTAAAAAATCGTGAAGGATTTAAAAATAAGATAATGGCTTCAATTAATGCATTCAGAGAAACCAAAACTGACATTATGCCTGCAAAAGTTGATTTGACAAACTATGATACAATCTACATCGGAAGTCCGACTTGGGCGGGAAATCCAACACCTGCAATTTTAACCATAATTGACAGATGCAACTTTACAGGAAAAGATGTCGTATTATTTGCTACAATGGACAACAATAATGGCGATTCCAACATTGAAAGACTTGAAGAAAAAGTTAAAATGCGTGGAGCAAGAGTCATTGACAGTTTTACAATCGCAACAAAAGGCAAAAGCCCTGAAAAATTAGTTAAGGATACAGAGGCAATCATTAAAATGAAAGTTTTAAAAATGTATACAAGGTAGATTAAATTGACAAAAAACGAAAAAACAGAATTGAAAATTAAGGCCATTGAAAATGGTACTGTAATCGACCACATTACCGCCAATAAAGCTTTGCATATTCTTAAAATTCTGGAGCTTCCAGATGATGAAACACAAAATATCACAGTAGCAATGAACGTTTCATCATCCGAAATCGGTAGAAAGGATATTGTGAAAATTGAAAACAGAGAATTGGATCACAGAGAACTTAATCAAATTGCTTTAATTGCTCCAAAAGCTACAATAAATATTATCCGGAATTTTGAACGTGTTAAAAAAGACAAAATCATACTTCCGGATAAAATCACATCCATTCTTAAGTGCACTAATTCAAAATGCATTACAAATTATGAAAATGAGCCAATCACTCCAATTTTCAATGTAATCAACAAATATCCGCCAGTTGTTAGATGCCACTACTGTGAAAAATTAATAAAAACTGAAGATATCGACAAGCAATTCGAATAATCTTCTATTTATTTTCTATCAAATAATCTGCCAATCTTTTAGATAGCGCAAGAATTGTCAATATTGGAGGTTTTCCTGGAGATATTGGCAATACACTTGCATCACTAACAAATAAACCCTTTATTTCTGTTTCCTGATTTGAATCGACGATTTTACCTATCGGAGCGGTTCCTCCAGGATGTGCTCCCCTATAAACTGTCGAACCTATGGTGGATGGGTCAACTCCTGCCTTTTCAAGTATGAAACCCGCGGTGGCCACTCCTTCTGCAAGATATCTGATATCATTGATAGTATTTATTTTGACAACATCCCCATTTTCATCAACATAGCCCCTGCATTCATCAGAGGTTTTGACCATGATGCTTAAAATATCCTTATCCGTTACATCGCCACCAGAGATGTTTGCACGGATGAATGATGAGAAATGCGGAGACAGGACAAAGTTTTTACCAATCACCAAACCTGCCATTTGGACTTCAGTGTTAAAATTAATGTCTTTCAGGCATCCTCCAACGGAAACAAATGGATCAAAGAATATTTCCTCCCCGACGCCATCTATTCCGGAGTTTCTTAAAATTAATGTAGTTCCAATAGCTCCAGCAGATAAAACAACGGTATTCGAATAGATTGATTCCACTTTATTGTCTTTCATGTAGACTACGCCATGAGCATTGCCGCCTTCACTGATTACCTCAACCACTTCGGCATCACATATCAATGTTGCACCGTTTTCAACTGCCGCATCAACAAAGTCCTTGCCTGACCATTTTGCATTGACGGGACATCCGAATGCACATTTTCCACATTGGATGCAATCCTCTTCACGAATGGCTTTAGGCATCTTAAGAGTTTGCAAGCCCAATTCATTTCCTGCATCCAAAAAGGCCTGAGTTCCCTTGCCAATATGTGAGTCATCCAATTGGTGAACTCCAACCAACTTCTCCACATATTCATAAGCATCACTTAAATCTATTCCGAACTCATGCAACTCCTCATCCAACGCCCGCACCATGTTTCCCATTGCTACGATTGACGCACCACCAATACAAGTAGTTGTCAGCAAGTCAACATCATCCGAGTATTTATCATAATAGTTAAATGCATCTTTGGAGTCTATATAAGGCCCTTTTTCTATAATAATAACTGGAATATTGTTTTTTGTTAGTTCATAAGCCAATATTCCTCCACCTGCACCAGTACCTACAACAATAACCATCAAATCACCAATAAATTATGTCAATTGTTATATATGTCTTTTGCATATAAATAACTTTTATTATATATGTAAAGTAAAGATATATAATAGATTAATATTTATGAGGGATAATATGGAAGAATATATTGATTTATTCGAAAAAGTAATTGCAAAAACAATCCCCCAATTAGATTACATAGACGTAAGAGCAGGAATGAGTAATAACACATCTATATTAATGAAAGATGGTGATGTGGATGAAATTAACACAGGGATGAGCTTAGGAGCAAGAATAAGAGTGTTAAAAAATGGAGCATGGGGATTTGCATATACAACAGATTTATCTAAATTAAATGAAATCACAGATACTGCCATCCAATTATCAAATTCACTTACAGGCGATGTGGAGCTGAGTGAAAGTGAAGCGATAAGAGACAAAGTGAAAGTGGATGTAAAAATACCGTTTAAAGATATTTCAATCGAAGAGAAAAAGGAAATCATGAAGGATGCGAGTGATGCCGCATCAATTGAAAAGGTCAACAGTACAACCGTGAGCTATTCCGATGGTGAAATCAATGAAATATTCATGAATAGTGAAGGAAGCCAAATCCAGACAATTACAAGCAAGATAAGAATGGCCCTGAACGCATCTGCAACAGACGGCGAAATTATTCAGTTTGGTCATGGAAGCATAGGCGGAGTTAAAGGATTTGAAGTGATAGGCGAAACTGATATTGAACGCTTTGGAAGAAACATTGGCCAAAAGGCTGTAAGACTGCTTGAAGCCGAAGCCGCCCCTTCCGGAAAGTTCCCAGTAATAGCCGACCCAGAACTTACAGGGGTGCTGATTCATGAAGCTTTAGGCCATGCAGTTGAAGGGGACCTGATATTGCAAAACGATTCAATCCTAAAAGACAGAATGGGTGAGATGATAGCATCAGACATTGTAAACATCTTCGATGATGCGAGCAGAAAGGACGGGTTTGGATACTACCCATATGATGTTGAAGGAGTTAAAACCAAACCGAACCAATTGGTTAAAGATGGAAAATTAGTTTCACTTCTTAATTCAAGAGAAACCGCCGCCAAATTAGGAATGAAATCATCTGGAAATGCAAGGTCAATAATATCAGATCAGCCGATTGTAAGAATGAGCAACACATACCTGCAACCCGGTGACAATAGCTTTGAAGAATTGTTTGAAGACATTGAGGATGGAATTTATCTTAAAGGTTCAAGAGGCGGTCAAGTGGACACAGGCAAAGGAATATTCCAATTTAACGCTGCTGAAGGTTATTTGATTAAAGATGGTGAAATTTCAACACCCCTAAGGGATGTTTCACTATCAGGAAACATTTTAGAAACTTTGAAAAATATTGATGCCATTGGAAATGACTTTAAATTAAGCGTAGGATTCTGCGGAAAAGACGGGCAAACCGCACCGGTTGGAGACGGCGGACCCCACACCAGAATTCTAAATGCATTAGTGGGAGGCATGGGATAATGATAAGCGATAGAGCTGGAAATTATTTAGTGAACATAGCAAAAGAGGCAATTTTACATTTTTTAGAAACCGGTGAAAAATTAGAGATACCTGAAGACTACCCTATAGAACTTGATGAGAAACTGGGAGTTTTCGTTACTTTAAATAAAAACAATGACCTAAGAGGATGCATTGGATATGCGGAACCCGTAGAACCTGCAATAAATGCAACAATAGATGTTGCCATTGCAGCTGCATTCAACGACCCAAGATTTCCGCAGGTGACTAAGGATGAATTTGAGAAACTGGACTTTGAAGTCACAGTCCTGACAGAACCCGAATTAATTGCCGTGGCCCATCCAGACCAATACTTTGAAGAAATTGAAATCGGACGTGACGGGCTGATTATACAAAAAGGCTATTCAAGAGGATTATTGCTCCCTCAGGTAGCTACCGAATATGCACTCAACATAGAAAGCTTTTTGGAGCATACCTGTATGAAAGCCGGAATCAGTGCAGACAGCTGGATGGATGAAAGCTGTGATGTGTATAAATTCCAAGGACAAATTTTTAAATAGTGATAATATGAAAATTACTTGTCAAGTATGTGGATCCCTTAATAAAAAAGATAATGAGTTCTGCAATTCTTGTGGTGTTAAATTATCAATGGATAATGATGAAGAAGAAATAGCGCGTGAAGATAAATTAGAAATAGCTAAAGATAAAATAATTCTTCTAGATTTGAATTATACATTAATAGCTAATTCTAAAGAAATTTGGAATTATCCTCTTGATAAGAAAATTAAATCACAGAAATATGAAATGGATTTAATAGACTTAATTAAAGACAATTATGTTATTTTGATTACTGCGAGCCCTTATAAACGTTCTCATAAAATATTAAGAGATATTAAAGAAAAAACTGGTTTTGAAGTAGATGAATCTTATTGGAACTTTGGAGGCCAACCTCCACAAATCAAAAAGTATTGGATGGAAAATGAAATCATACCCCAACACGGAGATGATGTAGATAAATATCTAGCTATAGAATCCAATCCCGCAATTAGAAGAATGTATAAGAAATTAGGTATTGAAGCAAGGCCTAAAGGAGATTTTATTTAAAAATAAAAAAGAAGGAAAAAGAAAGAGGATTATAAAAGTTGATGAATGTAGATATTCTTCTTAAAATGGAGGTAAAAACATGAAGATAGTTAGTTGGAATTGTAATGGCAGTTTTAGAGAAACAATTAAATCTATTCTTGATAAAGATGCAAAAACTTATTTAGATGCAGACATTTATGTAATTTGTGAATGTGAAAATCCTAGAGAACCTCTTCCAAAATATAAAGAATATAAAAAAATAGTAGAAGAGTTAGTGGGAGACAATTATTTCTGGATTGGAGATTATCATTACAAAGGTCTTGGAATATTTGCAAAGGAAAATATCAAATTAGAAAAAATTGAAGGACTAGATGAAAGATTCAAAAACTTCATACCTTTAAGAGTTAATGATAGCTTTAACTTATTAGCCGTATGGGCAATGGCTGCAGATAAAGAAAAAGGATTAAATCCATATGTACAAATGATTCATGACTATTTTGATGCTAATGAAAAATTATTTGACGAAAATCTCATTATATGTGGAGACTTCAACAGCAATGCAGTCTTTAACCCCAAACATAAAGCTAAAGATAAAAATGGCAAAGCTAAAAACCATACAAACCTAGATATTAAATTAAATAATAAAGGATTATTTGGCAGAAACATCAATCAAAACATCATATTTCTCCAATCATCAATTGAAGATATTTTTTAATTTTTTAAGAATAATCTCTTTAGAAGAGGAACTGATATCCTCCCCAAGCAATCTTTTCAAATAATATTCATTTTCAATATTGGCCACCAAACTCTCTTCACAATCAAAACTTGAGCCATATAAAGCTTTTAAAAGAATTTCATAATTTCTTATCCCTTTTATCGCATGATTTATGATTTTTTCATTTTCAGAATTTAAAACCAAATCACATAAAAAATCATCATCCCCGATGTGTCTGATGGCTTCGACGGAAACTTCCTCATCCGAGTCATCACAAACTATTTCAGTTAAAACGCTTTCATCCCGGATTCTTTCACATGCAATGCAGCGTATGTAACTGCTTGGATGGTTACAAGCAATTTTTACCAGATAATCCTGATTGGATATATTTTCACATGCCCTTTTCATGACATGTATTGAATCATGCCTAAAAGCAAATGAATATAACAATTCATCATTTTTTATACAATCCAACGCATCCAATTTGGCTTTCAGGCCAACATCCCCATCCAATACCGCATTGAAATATGCGCCTTCAAAATATGGAACCTGCTCATCCATAAAATCAATGACTAAACCGCAATTTTTACAATAGTATTCCATCTGCTTAAAATCAAAGCACAGATTGTCGCTTCCGCAATCTGGACAATTTGCAGGAAAATAATTTAGAATTTCACCACAGTTATTGCAAACAATATGGCCATCTTCACATGTCATATCAAACTTGCCACAGTGAACACAGCCAACTACCTTCGATAAATCATAAAAAACTGTTGAAAATGAGTTTAATAGCTTTTCTTGCCAGTTGCTATAAAAAGTCATCCTATTTTCAACACTGCAATACTTGAACATGTTCTCAAATATGCAATCATCATTTATATCCCAGTCAAGAACTGGAGTCAAATCATTGAAACTTGAACACATTGCAAACATATAATCCATGTCCAGAACATTTTTAACGTCCCAGGATTTCAGTGAATTGAAATTTGACAGCTTCTCGCAGCCGTAAAACATTGAGTTCATATTTCTTACATTTCCAATGTCAATTGATTCGATGCCTGAAACGACTTCCAGATTTTTACATTCTCCAAATAAAAACTTCATATCCACTACATTTCTTGTATCCCAGCTATCCAAACCGGAAATGGTTGTTATATTGTCCAGTTTATAGAACATATAATCAAGAGAATCGACATCCACTTCAACATTTCGGGCAACGATTGCCGTCCTGAATATTTGCTTAACAAACATACATTTCAAACAAAATGAATTCCAAATCCATAATAGTAATGTCAATCAAAAATATCTGTTAACATTACAACTTAAATTGTATAATTCAAATTTAAAGTTTTTTTGTTTCATTATCTTTGAATTTAGATTTATTTATTGATATTGTGCCTTTATTACATATTGCACCATGATATTTTGTTTTATTTTTTGTGAATTCGGATTTTTCAAGAGTTAGTGATCCCCATCCATTATATATTGCACTTCCATATCTCATTGCCTTATTTCCAGTGAATACTGATTCAACTGTAATCAATTCACCATGAAAATTAATTATTGCTCCACCAGCCTTGATAGCAATGTTTTTATCTAATTTTGATTTAGCAATATTCAATTTGCCTTTATTGTTATTTATTGCACCACCATTCTTTGCCCTGTTGGCCATTAAGAAGGATTTGATTATTATTAACTCCCCATTATCATTGTATATTGCTCCACCGGTTTTTGCAATATTCTCAGTGAATGTGGAATCAAGTATAATCAATTCATTTCTATTGCATATCGCACCGCCTGATGTTGACCTGCTGCAATTTAGTTGATTATTGCTAAGTGTGGATTTTATTATGGTTAATTTACCCAGATTATGTATTGCACCACCATCACTTACACCTTTTACAGTATTAGACGTGAGTGTAGAACTCATTATGGTTAAATTTCCCCTGTTAAATACAGCTCCACCTGGGCTTGCTTCGTTTTTTGTAAGTATGGAATTTATTATAGTCAATTCACCATAAGCATCATTATGTATTGCTCCACCCTGATTACCATACCCATTTTTTAATGTTATGTTTTTAATTGTGATATTTCTACCGTAATTTTCAAATATTCGCGTCTTTCCGCATGCATCAATAGTATGGCCATTTCCATTAATAATCAAATCATCAATATCCAGTTTTATCCCATTGGGATAATCAGACTTCTCTTTACTGTTTAAAATTATATCATAGTCCAGATTGATCTCTTTAATCCCACTATAGATTAAATCATGGAGATATTTGAAACTTTTTGAAAAACTCATTTTTATCACTTAATAGTATAATAAATTATTTATCAATTATAGTATAAGCCTATATTGTTTTGACTTGGAAATGAATGTTTAGTTTATATCATACACTATCTGGTGAAGAAAATGGAAAAGAATCCAAATTCACATTTTACCAAGCTAAGCATCTAAACGTACCATTCCATCTTGATTATTTCTACGCTAATGAAGAAATAATTAAAAAAACAGAATTAATAAATTTTTGGCGAAAACCTAATGATGATATTCCCAATAAGTTTGAAATTTTAGATGTGGGAGATTGGATCAGTTTAAGTGACCATTTACCACTTGTTTTTGAAATCGATTAAATATTATTTTTTATTAAGAATAAAGTTCAGTATTAAATTTGAACTTTATCTATCTATTTTTCTTAACTTCTTTTGTTTTTCTAATATGTCAAACGAAACAGTCATGTAGAATACCATTTATCAACATCAACTCTTTTAGTTTGATTGTCAATAGCTATTTTTTCGTAACCTCCTGTGAATGCAACGACACAGTCATCATGAATAGCTTCATTTGGATATGCTGTAATTTTTTCTAAAAATTCCATGGCCCATTTTTTCGTAAACCCTGTTCTATCCCTCCCAACTAGGAAAATTCCATTCTTCTGAATATCGGCTGAAACTCTTCTTGCCCGATCAATTTTATTCTCTCTTGAGTTACCGACACCTGTAGTGAACCCTCTTCTGTTAAGCTCATCAATTATTAATAATCCAAAGTTTTTACCCGTGCTTCCGTCGAGTTCAATATACTGCACATCTGACTTGTCACGTGCAGCAGTATTCAGTATCTCATTTATCAAGTTCCTTGACTCAAGTTGAAATTCATATGAGTCCAAGATGTAAATATTTCCAGTTAGATCTTTAGCTAGTAGGACACCAGCTGTATAATCTGGATCATTATTTTTCAATTTGTCATCATTCAATACTTCAGTAGCAGCAAGATCCCAATATCTGATAATCTTAACTATTGGAATTTTCAGGTATTCATCATGAGAAATTATGTGGAAGTCTGATTCATCGAATAGCTGACCTTTAACTGAAGCATACCAGTTCCCGTTCATTAACTGCTCTCTTGTTACCCTATCCAATCCCATAAGGTATTCTTCATAGTCTTTTCTATCTAAATAGATATTATCCAAATAGCTGGAGCTGATGAACCTTATTTGTGATTTGTCCTGAATGTCTTCATCTATCTTTTCGATGAATCTTTCACGAACCCATTTGTTTCCACGTTTTCCTGGATTGCTTGAGCACATTAACTGTGTTGGAAGCTTGTTGTCTTTTGTTTTCCTTACTCTTGACCTCATATAAATATATTTGAATCTTTCCAGTTGTGTCAGCTCATCAATACCAATGAATTGATATTCAGAACCTTGATAAGTATCCAAATCGTTAATGTTACGCAAATATCCGAATGTTAATGAATTGCCGTTTGGAAATGTCCATGAATGTTCAGTTCCATCCCACTTTGGCCTAATGGCTGAATTATTTTGAATTTCCTTTCTGTTTAACCACTGGCTGGCTTTATGAATTAAAGCTCCTTTACGCTTCAGGTCAGATAAGGTACGTCTCAGAATTAATGCATGATATTCGTTGGTATCATCCTCAACATAGAACAATGCTCTCATTAACAGACTTGTTGATTTGCTTCCTCCAGCTGCGCCTCCAATCAAAACTTCCTTTTCTGTAGCCGATATCATCTCGGCCTGTTTTGGAAAAGGATTGAATGGAATATATGGATTCTCATATACACATTTCTGAAGAATAGCTTTGTCTTTAGCATCTAAATGGAATTTCCCGTTTTCATCATACATTATTATCATCAATCTGCTTTGCAAGGATTTCTATTTCATTCATGATGTCTTTTTGAGACATTTCAATTTTCTTATCTTCAAGTTCTAAAACTCTGTTTTGGAATAGTCTGTCCATTTCATCTTTGAATAATTTGTTTTTAGCGTCAAATGCTTTAACGGATAGTTCAAGGTATCTGATTTTTAATTCTGCCAGATCAAGCAAGTATCTTGCTAGGCTTTTTTCCCCTGCATGATATCTTATTTCCTGATCCAGTTTTGCAAAGTCAATTTCAATACCAACAGCATTTTTGGTAATCTTGTCAAGATTGTCAAGACCTGTTTTGATGTCTGTGACCTGCTGTTGAAGTATTGTATCAATAGCTAAGTCAATATTATCTGTATGAACTTCATTGCCTATTATCTGGCCTTGAGTGATTGCCCTATTTGTTAATGAATCTTTATCTCTTGCTCTTGGGTCTTTTTCTTTATCTGTTATGTGATATTTCTTTTTGAATCTTGAGAATGTGGATCGGCTTACTTCAATTTCATGTTCCTCTTCCAGCCATCGTCTGACATTTGCATCTGTTGCACCGGACGTCTTCATGACCATTATCTCATCCAGCAACGTTTCCAGAAAATCACTCTTTGTCAGATTTAATCCTGCCTTGAATTTTCTATAGGTAATATCTGCTACATCACGATCATATTTTGTTTTTAATAGTTCGATGACTTCATTGTTGCTCATACCCTTTTTGCAGCAGTTTATTATTTCCTGTTCGTGCTGTTCTAAAAAATATATGATGTCTGAATTTCCACGACCCATAGGTTCCCTCCTATAAATCTCTTAACTCTCTTTCAAGTTCCAGTTTCCTTGCTTCGATTAAACTGTATTCAGTTTGTTTCATGATTCTTTCAAAATCCGGATTGGTGTTTATTAGTACAATTGTCTCTTCAGCATTTCCCATAGCTATCAGTTTTGCTCCAAGTTCATATGCATCCTTGTGGGTGAAGGTTGAATCTTCGACTATCTTTTTGAGTGTAATATCCACTCTTGCGCTGATGTTGGTTTTTTCTAATAACATAATACATATATTTATTATGTTTTATATATAAAATTTTATTATAAAAAAAATATAAAAGTAATAATAAATATTACTTTCACTTATGAAAAATAGTTTCTTTTGAAGAGTTATATACGAGAGATTTATTTTTTTGAAGTTATTCTCCGTCATCCATTTCGTCAAGTTCCTTTTGCAAGTCATGGATTTGCATTTCTTTATAGAATCTTTCGAACTTGCCGACTTCAATAAGATAAGCTGAAACTTCAAGAGCATCTCTATAGGTATAATTGGACTCTTTGATAATTTGCTTTTTGTCTTCATCCATGTAGGATGAGGTATTATTTATATTGGCCATAGCTATTACAACCTGTATATAATAATTAATATAATATTTTATTATTTCAATTATATAAAATTATCATTAATTGCTTTTTACAATCACTCATATCAATTAGATATATTTCATTTTAACATCATGTTTCTAAACAAATATAAATAATAGCTACGTTATTTTAATTCAAAATATACCTCATTAACATGTTAGAAATAAGTAATAATTCAAATCAAATAATTTTAATTAAATCGATATATTATTTTT
>NZ_JAZRHE010000063.1:0-4328 GCF_045644645.1 Methanobrevibacter sp. | reverse complement strand
TCTTATCTATTAATATAGAGTGGTGTTAGTAATGGAAAGTGATGAATTTCGTACTGTTAGGGTTTATACTAAAAAGTATAATAGTAAGGATAAAGATGGAAATACTGTAGAAAAAGAGTCTAAGCAAAAACAGGTTAGTCTTAAAAAAGAAGATCCATTTGAAGATAATGAATTGGTAAAAGTTCTCTCACAAGAAGAATATGAAAATCTAGTTAATAACCAATTTTCTGATGAAAAAATTGAAGAATTCAACCAAACCATCCAAGAAAAGGATGACGAAATAGATATCCTGCAAAACCAAATTCAAACTCTTAAAGGTTCATTTTTTGATGATGTCGATTCCCTAAAAGAACAGTTAAATGATAAGGAAGAACTTCTTAAAGCGAAGGACGAAATTCATGAGTTAAATAAAAAAATTACAAGAATCGATGATGAAAGGGTTGCTATCTTTAAAGAATTGGATTATAAGAATAAAATGATTTTGGCATATAATGTTGAGCTTAATAAGTCCATTTTAAATGCAATTAATGTTGTAATCGATGAGGCACGGGATAATATCAACAGAAGAAATGCTCTTTTGGTAAAGGATTTGGAAAAATCAATTGAAAAATCAAAACATGATGTAAATGAGAAGAATAAGGCTATAGCATATGATATAAAAAGCACTGTTGAAGATATGAATGAGCAGATTAGAAACACAAGCACTCTTAAGATGATATTAAATAAAAATAAAATTAATTTAAGAGTGCCGACTGACGATTTACTAAAGCCTTTTGAATTTGACTTTGATGTTGAACAGTTGCTTTCAGGACAGGCTTTGGAACTTGATGCTGCTGAAATTTTAAAGGAAGTGATGCCTAAACTTCCGGAACCATTTTCCAAATATATTGATGCTGTTGATGAGGCTCCTGAAACCATTGATGTCTCATCAAAAAAAGAGGAATAATACATGAGTACATTTAATACTGGCAAGATTACTTTTGAATATCCCGATAATTGGGAAGTGGAAAAAGCAGATATCTTGGCTAATCCTGACTGCATTGCCACTCTATCTAAAGGTCAGGATAACTTGATTAATGCTGTGATGTTTCCAACTGCCACCAATCTGGATGATTACAAGATATTCATGGAAGATGCTATTTCGGATGATGGCGGAGTAATTTTATCTTCTGATTTTGTCAAAATTGCAGATATGGATGCGATTAAGCTACATGCAAATATGGACACTCCGGAAATTAATTTTGATATCCATACATACGTTTTCATTGAAGAAAGGAATATTTATATCTTTGAACTGAGGACCTTGGATATCTCAGGTGAATCAGAGAGCGAGTTCAAAAATATTATTGAATCATTTAGAATCTTAAAATAGTTGTGTGTATTCAAGCAGATAATCCATTTGGGTTCTGTCAAGAATCTTTAAAGCTGATATGTTTTGGGGGGTTGTTCCAGACCTTTCCTCCACTAAATTTCTTAAAGAATTATTTTTCATGTGTGCATGGATTTCTTTTATGACGAACTCCATATTTTCAATATTTTTTTCTTCTAACTCTTTTTGAGAAATATTTTCATAAATCGGATAAATATTTAAATCATATGCTTTTGTTGGGGTTTGCAATACATTTTTATGGCTGTAATAATTTGCGGAATCAGCTAAAAATCCATCAATTCCCATATATGTTAATATAGGCATAAATGAAATTTCAGTAAATGGGAAAATGAAGTAACTGGATTTTTTGGCTTCTTTTTTAAGTGAAACAATTACTTCAACCAATTCCTTTGGATTGGTTAAAAGAGCATCTCCATTGGCTATTATAAATCCGTTATAACCAATTTCTTCCAGTTGCTTTAGGCATTCTATTCTTAAATCAACATATTTGGAACCTTGGATGACTGCAACATATGCATCATTGACATGTTCTTCTGCTAATTGCACTGTTTCTTTTACATTAAACTCGGCGATTTCGCGGTCAATGTTGTATGCTGATCCTTCATTTGGAGCAATTTTTAATTCATTTTTAAAGAATATTTTCGGAGTAAGTTGCCCATCAATTTTTCCTACTCTTCCGGGTCCATCATGTGATTTGATTTCGAATTTTTTTATCATTTATGTCTTTCCTATGTAGTTGTATTGAATTATTTATTTTTTTAGGTTTATATAAATTTTTTATCAAGTGTAATCATTTGGATTACACAATCAAAATTTTTAGTAACCTTTATATATGTTTCTTTAAAGAATATTAGTATGGATTTGAGGAAATAATCCTATGATTATCCGAGGTGTGTTTTCAATGTCTATTATAAATCGTCTTAAAACTCTGTTTAAGGGAGAAAATGAAACTGAAGAAGACATCAATACTGATGTTTCAAACACATCTAATGATGTCGAAGTTACATCTTCACAAAATGTAAATGATGATATCGTCTCTGGTACTAAGACTACTGTTCCTAGAGAAGATGTAGTAAAAGAAGAACCAAAAGACGATAAAAATGACATCGAAACTTTAAAAGAAGAAGTTGTTGAGGAACTTCAGGAAATAAAGGAGACTCCTTCAGAAGAGAAAGTCGAGGAAATCGATGAATCTAAGGAAAAACCTTTAGATGAAAAAGTTGAAAAACTTCATGAGATCAAAGAAAAAGTTGAAGAAGCTGTTGAAATCATTGAAGAAGATGTCAAAGAAAAAATTGAAGAAATATCAAATAAAGATACAAAAGGAGATAATATGACTTTATTAACTGATAAAGAATTATTAAATGATAGCAATCGTGACCCAGATTTTACTGCTGAGTTCATAGATGCTGGAATCGAAACTGTAAAACACTGTTTCCAATGTGGTACTTGTAGTGGAAGTTGTCCTTCTGGAAGAAGAACTCCATACAAAGTAAGACAAATTGTCAGAAAATGTTTATTAGGTTTAAAAGAAGAAGTTATTGCTGACGATGCTTTATGGATGTGTACTACATGTTACACTTGCCAAGAAAGATGTCTCAGAAGTGTTAAAATCGTGGAAATTATCAAAAAAGCACGTAACATCGCTGCTCATGCAGGATACATGGCAAAACCTCACAAAATGACTGGTGTATTTGTAATGAATACTGGTCACGGTGTGCCAATTAACGATGCTACCAAAGCTTTAAGAGCTAAAATCGGTCTTCCTGAAATTCCACCTACTACTCATGCTTATCCAGAAGCATTAGCAGAAGTACAAAAAATTTGTAAAATTACAGGATTCGATGAATTAATCGGTTACGATGAAGCAACCGGTGGATTAAAAGAATAGATTTATTAGGAGAGTTATAATATGGAAATTGCATACTTCTTAGGTTGTATCATGAACAACCGTTATCCTGGTGTTGAAAAAGCTACCAGAAAATTATTCGAAGCTTTAGATATTGAATTAAAAGACATGGAAGGAGCATCTTGTTGTCCTGCTCCTGGTGTATTCGGTTCTTTTGATGAAGAAACTTGGGCCACTATTGCAGCTCGTAACTTAACTCTTGCTGAAGACATTGGTGCTGACATTATGACCGAATGTAACGGATGTTTCGGTTCATTATTTGAATGTAACCACATGTTAAAAGAAAGCGAAGAGAAAAAAGCTGAAATTAACGCTAACTTAGCTGAAATCGGAAGAGAATTCAAAGGTACCATTGAAGTTAAACACTTCGCTCAAATTTTAAGAGATGATGTAGGATACGAAAAATTAGCATCCCTCATAGAAAAACCTTTAGACTTAAATGTTGCTGTACACTATGGTTGCCACTTCTTAAAACCAACCAAAACTATTGGCATTGAAGACCAAGCGGAAAACCCATCTATTTTAGATGACCTTGTAGAAATTACTGGTGCTAAATCAGTAGACTACAAAGACAAAATGATGTGCTGTGGTGCTGGTGGAGGTTTAAGATCAAGAGATTTAGATGTAACTACTAGTTTCACCAAAGAAAAACTCGACCACATGACTGCAGCTGGTGTGGATGCAATTGTTAACGTATGTCCATTCTGTCACTTACAATTTGACCAAGGTCAAACTGAAGTTAACGAAAAATACGGAACTGACTTTGCACTTCCTGTATTCCACTTAGCTCAATTATACGGATTGGCTATGGGATTATCCCCAGAAGAGTTAACATTCGATGCACAAAAAATCGATGCAACTCCTGCAATCAAAAAAGCTTTAGGCGAATAAATTTAAGGATTTTTAATCCTTTTATTTTTTTATTTTAGGCCTTGAAAACACAACTTGGATAATGGTTATCTTAGGATAACCTTTTTTTTATCAATCAATTTTTTGTTTGATTATATACGAATAATTTGTAATTACTTT
>NZ_JAZRHE010000062.1:0-18457 GCF_045644645.1 Methanobrevibacter sp. | reverse complement strand
AGCTGCTATAGTAAAGCCAATAAAGTTAAAAGGTAGGACGGTAAGAAGAGAATTACCTTTATTACTTTTAATAACTACAGCGTTCTTCTTTTTAATAAATGATTCATTTTACAAAAATACACTTAATAGTTTAAGTAGAGTAGATGGAATAATACTTATTATATTATTTAATCAATTTAGAAAAAAAGGTGTTTATTTATGAATGAATACAATAAAGATATTGGAAATAGAATTAAAGAGCTAAGAGAACTATCAGACATTACAAGCAAAGAAATCGCAGAAGAATTAAACATTAAAGAAGAAACCTACATCCAATATGAAAATGCAGAAGTAGACATCCCTGCAAGTTTTTTATACGAACTTGCACATATTTTTAAAGTTGATTTAGGATTATTATTAACCGGTGAAGAAAGCAGGATGAGTATCTTTGACGTTACCCGTGCAGAAAAGGGAGTTACAGTTGACAGAAGAAAAGAATATACACACCAGAATTTATGTTCCAATTTCATACACAAAAAGGCTGAAACATTTTTAGTTGTTGTGGACCCTGAAAAAAATTCCATACCTTCACTAAATTCACACCCAGGCCAAGAATTTAATTATGTTCTTGAAGGATCCTTAAAAATATATATACACAATAACGAAATCGTGTTAAACGAAGGAGATTCAATATTTTTCGATTCAACACATAGACACGCAATGATAGCGCTTAACGATAAACCCGCTAAATTTTTAGCAGTAATCATATAATATTTAAGGGAGTTATTTAAATGACAGCAGTAATAGGAGATTTTGTTGAAAGAGTTGATTTTAAATCATATGAAGATTTTTATAAAAATTTTAAATTAAAATACAATGAAGATTTTAACTTTGGATTTGACGTGGTTGACAAATATGCGGAAATAGACCCCGATAAGATCGCTTTAATTTGGACCAATGATACTGAAAAACATACATTCACATTTAAAGAAATGAAGGAATATTCCAACAGAACAGCCAATTTATTTAAACGTTACGGCATTAAAAAAGGCGATAAGGTAATGCTGACCCTGAAAAACAGATATGAATTCTGGTTCTGTATGGTGGCATTACATAAAATCGGAGCAATCGCCATTCCCGGAACACACATGTTGAAACTCCATGACATAGATTTCAGAATAAAAGAAGCTGATGTGAAAGCAGTTGTTTCTGTTGAAGAAGATACATTACTTCCTGATTATGAAGAAACCGAAAGAGAACTGGGTATAGATTTGAAAAAATTTGTAATCGAGACTGATAGAGACGGTTGGGTTAACTTTAACGAAGCTATTGAAAATGAAAGCGATGCATTTGAAAGGCCAACCGGTGAAGACAAAACCTATGCGGAAGAGATATTCCTAATTTATTTCACATCAGGAACCAGCGGCCTTCCAAAAATGGTTTCCCATAAACATACCTACGCATTAGGCCATATTCCAACTGCTAAATACTGGCATAATGTTATAGATGATGGAATTCACCATACTGCTGCAGATACTGGATGGGGAAAAGCCGTATGGGGAAATCTTTATGGACAATGGATTTCCGGTACTTCAATTTTTATTTATGATTACGATAGATTCAATGGCCTTAAATTGCTTGAAAAAATTATAGAAAATAATGTTGATACTTTCTGTGCACCACCTACAATCTACAGATTCCTGATTAAAGAAAACATTGAAGGATATGACCTTTCCAATTTAAAATATGTCACTACAGCTGGAGAGCCACTTCCTCCGGAAGTATCAGAAAGATTCTACGACATTTCCGGTTTAAGAATTAAAGAAGGATTCGGTCAGACAGAAACCACATTATCTATTGGAACATTCATCTGGCTAGATGCCAAAGTAGGTTCAATCGGAAAACCTTCCCCTTTATTTAATTTGCATTTACTCGATGAAAATGATGAACCTGTTGAAATCGGGGATGAAGGGGAACTTTGTTTTAAAATGAATGATGGGCCAAATCCAGGTTTATTTAAAGATTACGTCAACGATGAAGTAAAATACAAACAACAAATCCACGACGGATATTATCATTGCGGAGACACCGCATGGGTGGACGAAGACGGATATGTGCACTTTGTTGGAAGAAATGATGACATCATCAAATCCTCAGGTTATCGTATTGGACCTTATGAAGTAGAAAGCGCAGTTTTATCACACGAAGCAGTGGCGCACTGCGCAATTACCGCTTTTCCTGATGAAGTAAGAGGCCAGATTGTAAAAGCAAGTATTGTCTTGCAGCCTGACTTTGAACCATCAGATGAACTTACAAAAGACATTCAAAATCATGTTAAAAGAGTTACAGCTCCTTATAAATACCCAAGAATGGTTGAATACGCAGATGAACTTCCAGAAACCATAAGCGGTAAAATAAGAAGAGTTGAAATCAGAGAAAAAGACAATGAAAATTAAATAGATGATATAATGACAGATGAGATATCTTTTCCAGTTATAAATAAAGAAATTTGTAAAGGATGTATGAGATGTATTACTGGATGTCCTCAAAACGCAATATTACTTTCAGATGACATGAATAACGCAGGATATCAATTTGCTTATTATAGTGGGAATGGATGTACAGGATGTAAAGATTGTTACTTTACCTGTCCTGAGCCATTAGCACTCGAAGTACATCAATATAAAAAAATTGTAAACGACACAGTTGCGAAAATGATTAAATCTAAAGCAGCAAATAAAGGGGGAAATTAAATGGCAAATCAAATGGTAAAAGGAAATACCGCAGTTGTCATTGGTGCAATGTATGCCGGCTGTGATTGCTTCTTCGGATATCCGATTACACCGGCAAGTGAAATTTTACATGAAGCATCAAAATACTTCCCAATGGTTGGAAGAAACTTTGTTCAAGCTGAAAGTGAAGAAGCATCAATTAATATGGTTTATGGTGCATCAGGAACTGGTCATAGAGTTATGACTTCCTCATCAGGCCCAGGTATCAGTTTAATGCAGGAAGGATTTACATTTCTTGCAGGTGCGGAATTGCCTGCAGTTATCGTGGATATCATGAGAGCGGGACCTGGACTTGGAAATATCGGACCTGAACAGGGAGATTATAATCAGATTGTTAAAGGCGGAGGGCACGGAAACTACAAAAACATAGTTTTAGCTCCAAACAGCGTTCAGGAAATGTGTGATTTGACCATGAAAGCCTTTGAACTTGCAGATAAATGGAGAAACCCTGTTGTTGTTTTAGCTGACGGTACTTTAGGCCAAATGGCTGAACCATTAGTGTTCCCCGAAAAGGCAATTGAGCCAAAAAATGATAAGCCTTGGGCAGTTAAAGGAAATAAAGAAACTATGGACAATCTCATCACTTCCATTTTTAATGATTTCAATGAACTGGAAGATTTCAACTTCAAACTCCAGGAAAAATATGCTAAAATGGAAGCTGAGGAAGTTATCTTTGAAGAATACAAAGTTGAAGATGCAGACATCGTTCTTGTATCCTTTGGTATCAGCAGCAGAATTGCAAGATCTGCCGTTGATAAAAGCCGTGAAAAAGGCATAAAAGTGGGACTCTTAAGGCCAATTACTTTGTCACCTTTCCCAGCTGATAGAATTAAAGAATTATCCGACAAGGGAGTTAGTTTTATTTCTGTTGAGATGAGTAACGGTCAACTATTAGCTGATGTGCAATTTGCAGCATTGAGAAAAGAAGATACCCATCTTGTTAACAGAATGGGTGGAAATTTAATTGAATTAAAACAGATACTTGCCAAAATCTATGAAATTGCAGGATATGAAGATGAAGACATAGACTTATCCAAAAGAAGTGAAGAAAAGGCAAGCCCAAATATTATTGATTAAAGGATGTGGAAAAATGAGTGAACTTGAAAATAATAAAGATTATGAATTACAGATACGTAGAAATCCACAATCCCTTTTAGAAGAGTATCCTAGAAAAGGAACTAATATCCAGTCAACTCACTACTGTGCAGGTTGTGGACATGGAATTTTACATAAATTAATTGCTGAATGTATGGATGAGCTTGGAATCCAAGAAAGATGCGTCATGATTTCACCCGTGGGATGTTCAGTATACGCATATTTCTACTTTAACTGTGGAAACTTCCAGACTGCTCACGGAAGGGCACCTGCAGTAGCTACAGGTATTTCAAGAGCTGAAGACAATGCGATTGTTATGAGTTATCAGGGAGATGGAGACCTGGCTTCAATCGGTTTGAATGAAACCCTGCAGGCGGCAAATCGTGGAGAAAAAATAGCCGTATTTTTCGTGAACAATACTGTATACGGAATGACCGGTGGGCAAATGGCTCCGACAACTTTAATTGGAGAAAAAACAGTTACCTGTCAAACCGGAAGAGATCCTAACTTCACCGGACACCCTACACACATGTGTGAGTTAATCAATACTTTAAAAGCACCGGTATATATTGAAAGGGTATCCCTTGCAAATCCTTTAAAAATCAGGCTTGCAAAATACGCAATCAAACAGGCTTTAACAGTTCAAAAAGAAGGAAAAGGATACTCATTTATTGAAGTTTTATCCCCTTGTCCTACCAACTTAAAACAGGATGTTGTAAGTGCTCAAAAATTCATTGAAGAACAGATGGAAAAAGAATTCCCAGTTAAAAACTTCAGAAATAACCTATACACAAAACAACCTGTTGAAAGGCCTGCCAGTGATTTTTCAACAGAAGCATTGGATAAAATATTTAATGTTAATAGGGATGATGATTCAGGCTACATCGATGAGGATATTAAACCTGTAAGCATCAAGGTTTCAGGTTTCGGAGGTCAGGGAGTTTTAAGTGCCGGCCTTACAATAGCTCAGGCCGCCTGTGCTGAAGGAAAACATGTTTCATGGTACCCAAGTTACGGACCTGAGCAAAGAGGTGGAAAATCCAACTGTTCTATTGTAATATCCAACGAAACAATTGGAACACCTGTTGTTGATGATATTGACATTCTCATCGCATTAAATAAACCTTCCCTAGAGCAATTCTCCACAGATGTGAAAGAAGGTGGAGTAATTCTATACGATTCAAAAATTGGTGAATTTGAAACTGACAGGGATGTTAAAGTTATTGCAATGCCTTGTGTGGATATTGCAGAGGAACATGGAAATGCAAGAACTGCAAACACTGCACTTTTAGGTGCTTTAACAGAATTGGGCAATGTTTTAAAACGTGAATCTTATGAAAATGCTATTCGTGAAATGTTTGCATCCAAACCAAAAGTTATTGATGTCAACATCGAAGTTTTAAAAGCTGGAGCGGAATGGTTAAAAAACAATTCATAGTGTGATTTAATGACATATAAAGAAAATGCTAAAAAATATATAGAAAATTACAATTTAGGTATAGGAGACACCATTAAAGTAAATAAAGAAGACATTTCCTATACTGGTATTCTACTTGACAGGCCGGAAGATGCTGATGACGGATATCTGGTTTTAAAGTTATCAAGCGGTTATAATATAGGAGTGGCTATTGAAGATACAACTGCAGAACTTCTTGAAAAAGGGGAAAAGCCAAAAATTGGATTTGGAGAAAGTGAAATCCCACATGACCCATCCAAACAGGACATTTCAATCGTATCCACCGGAGGTACAGTATCATCAGTCATTGATTACAGGACCGGTGCAGTTCACCCTGCTTTTACAGCATCAGACCTTGTAAAAGCAAATCCTGAATTGTTGGATTATGCCAACTACAATGTTAAAGCATTATATAACATTTTAAGTGAAGATATGAAACCGGAATACTGGGTAAAGGCTGCAGAGGAAATAGCTTCAGACATTAGCGACGGCGCTGATGGTGTTGTAATAGCTCACGGTACAGATACCATGCACTATACATCAGCCGCATTGAGTTTCATGTTAAAAACACCTGTACCGATTATCATAACAGGAGCTCAAAGAAGTTCAGACAGGCCTTCCAGTGATGCCAACATCAATTTAATCGATTCAGTGGTTGCAGCAAAATCAGACATTGCCGAAGTCTGTGTCTGTATGCATGGAAGTTTGAATGATGAATACACTTACCTGCACAAAGGAACTAAAGTCAGAAAGATGCACACCTCAAGAAGAGATACTTTCAGAAGCATAAACGCTCAGCCAATAGCCAAAATCCAAAACAAAAAAGTCAAAATTAATCCTGACTACAGCTACACTAAAAGAGGAGTAAATGAACTTGAATTAAATACTTCCATTGAAGAAAAAGTCGGATTAATAAAAAGTTTTCCGGGAATCTCTGCTGACTACATCGAATACCACATTGATAAAGGTTATAAAGGTCTTGTTATTGAAGGAACCGGTCTCGGACATGTTCCGAATAGTTTAATTGACTCATTTAAAAGGGCAAGGGATGAAAACATTCCAATAGTTATGACATCACAATGCCTTTACGGAAGGGTGAATATGAATGTTTACTCTACAGGACGTAACATTATTGATGCTGGAGTGATTTCAGGAATTGACATGACTCCGGAAACTGCTTATGTCAAGTTGTGCTGGGCATTAGGTCAGAGCGATGAATATAATGAAGTGAAAGAAATCATGCATAAGAATATTGCCGGTGAATTTTCAGAGAAATCATCAATAAAGGATTTTTTAAACTAGGGGAGTGCTAATATGGATTACAATGAATTAGGATTAAAAATGGGACTTGAAATTCACCAACAATTAAACAGTGAGCATAAATTATTCTGTCCATGTAAAACTGAACTTGTTGATGATGATTACACAGAACTCATTCAAAGGAAATTAAGACCAACACAATCAGAGCTCGGGGAAATCGACAGGGCCGCTCTTCAAGAATCCTTAAGGGGCTTGAATTTCAAATATGAAAACTTTGAAAAACACACATGTCTTGTTGAAAACGATGATGAACCTCCTCACAGTTTAAATGAAGAGGCATTAGATATCTGTATTACAATTGCCTGTTTAATGAATATGCATATTGTGGATGAATTTCATACAATGAGAAAACAGGTTATTGACGGAAGTAACACCGGAGGATTTCAAAGAACCGGTATGGTTGCCACCGACGGATACCTGGACACTCCATACGGAAGGGTTGTAATTGAAAGCTTAGGTCTTGAAGAGGATGCTGCAAGAAGAATCGAAACCAAGGACGGATTCACAGAGTTTAGATTAGACAGATTAGGTATTCCACTTGCAGAAATTACAACAGACCCGTCAATGCATGATCCAAAGCAGGTCCGTGAAGTTGCATACATGCTCGGTCAGATTTTAAGAAGTACCAATGTCAAAAGAGGTCTCGGTACAATCAGACAAGATTTGAACATTTCCATTGCAAAAGGCGCACGTGTAGAAATTAAAGGTGTTCAGGATTTGGACCTGATGAGTGAAATAGTGGAAAGGGAAGTTCAAAGACAACTTGTTTTGATTGAGATTAAAGAAGAACTCCAAAAGAGAAATGCCGAAGTTTTAGAAGAGATTCACGATTTGGATGAACTGTTTGAAGATACAGAATCAAAAATTTTAAAATCAGCCGAAACAATTAAAGCAGTGGTTTTAAAAGGTTTTGATGGATTAATTGGTCGTGAAGTACAGCCTGGCAGAAGATTCGGTACTGAAATTGCAAGTTATGCCAAAAAACGTGGAGTTTCTGGAATTTTCCACTCTGATGAATTGCCTGCTTACGGAATAACTCAGGAAGAAGTCGACAAAGTCAATGAATTCCTAAACATTGGCGAAGATGATGCATTCATTATTGTGGCTCACGATGAAGACATAGCCATTTCAGCTTTAGAAGAAGTTAAAAGAAGGGCTGAGCTTGGTCTTGAAGGTGTTGTAGAAGAAACTAGGAAAGCTTTGGATGATGGAAACACCGAATATATGAGGCCACTTCCAACTGCAAACAGGATGTATCTTGAAACCGACATTCCATTATTTAAAATTACATCAGACAGAGTTGAACCTATCGCAAATAACCTGCCGGAATTACCTGACGTGAAACAGGCCAGAATTATTGAAGAGTACAAATTAAGTGAAGATTTAGCAACACAGCTGGTCAAAAGACAAGAAGCGGACATGTTTGAAGACATTTTAGCTAATGTTGATGTTGATGCAACACCTGTAGCATCACTTCTTGCATATGACCTTAGGGAAATCAAAAGGGAAGGTCATGCTACTGACATGTTAACTCTCGACCACTTCAAAGGAATCTTTACACTTTTGGCTGACGGCAAAATTGCAAAAGACAGCGTTCGTAAACTGGCAGTTGAAACAATTAAAACACCTGATGTTGAAATTGCTGAAATTGCTGAGAAAAACAACCTAACCATGCTTAGTGAAGATGATGTTGCCAAAATCATTGCTGAAATTGTTGCAAACAATGAAGGAATGGTTAAAGAACGTCAAATGGGAGCCATGGGTCCTTTAATGGGAATGTGTATGAAACAACTTAAAGGAAAAGCCGACGGCGGTATGGTTAACAAGATCGTTCGTGAAGAGATTCAAAAATTAATTTAGGAAACTCGCAAGAGTTTCCAAAAAACTCTTTTTTTATATTAAATTAAATTTAATTTGAAAAAATAACTATATTCAATTCACCATTTATCCCAGATTAAATTATAATTCAATGAATTTTATAAATTTACTCCAATATTGTCCCAATTAGTAAAAATTGACCTCAAATAATACCAAATATTTATATAACATGTAAAATATAACATATTCTATAATTTAATGCCTTTAGGAGGTCAATTTAATGATTCAAAAGTTTCAAGAAACAGAACGAATATTTGCCCCATCCTATAAAGAAAAAACCGGCACCATTACTTTAGAAAAATTCATAATAAAAAACTTTCAAATCCCTGATGATGATTTAAAAAAAATATGTGAATTCATAAGTGGAGATTGTGAACTAGAGAAAATTATTTTTGAATTGCCTAATTTAATTCTAAGCGAAATCACATACGATAAATTACAAATCAAATTCTATGATGAATTTCAAGAAGATTATCTCCAATTAGAAATTGGCATTTTCACTCCCATAGATATTATAACTTCATTAAAAGCTGAAGAAAAATTAGAAAAAAAATTATATGAATTATATGGCAGTAATTCCGCAGACAAATTATTATTGATTATGGAGTAACATCATGAAACAATCTGAGGAATTTGATTGGAATGAATTTAACAGTCTCGCTGATTCATATATTAAACAAACTAATGAAGCAAAACAAAGAACGGGAGTTAGCAGATATTATTATGGTACTTTTTGCACTACAAGAGATTTTTTAAATGAAAACGATATTTACCTGAATCAAAAATCTAAGGAAACTATGCATTCTAAAAAATCAGATGTGCATGGAGAAACCTCAAAAATTTTTCGAAAGCATGAAAAATTCAAAAAAAATAATGTTGGAAAAACCATCTCTAAAGAATTAGACAAATTAAGGAAAATGAGAAATGAAGCCGATTACGATAAAATTACTTCAGATTCCTTAGACAAAATGATGTTAAAATCTAAAATTAGATCTGAGAGAATTTTAGGACTGCTTGACAAAATAAACTAGTTTAATACCATATGATATAAATTAAAAAAATTAATGATTAAATAACCATCCCCTATTAATTTTTGAAGTTCACTATTGGATATTCAAAAAAAATGTAACCTACAATTAATTTCCTTTAACATTCAATTTTTTAACTAAAAACAACATATTAGTAATCATTAGATTCATTGAATCAAAAAGAAAATTTAATGTTTTGAGGCATGATTATGGTTAATATTGATTGGGAAAATGATAGGATCGTTTTTACTCCCACAAATCTATATATGGAGTATATCCTATTAAGCTATAACAATTTTTTAAAGGACAACTTGGATGATGTTCAGATAACCTACGGGGAATTGACATACATTTATAACATCAAATATTATCCCGGAATTTCTCAAAGGGAGCTGGCAGAAACATTATTCGTCTCAGAAGCCAATATTGCCAAGATGGTCAAAAAGTTAGTCAATAAGGGATTGGTTGAAAAGAGAAAAGATGAAAATAATAAAAGCAGAAATATTCTCTTTTTAACTGATAAAGGCGAGGAAGTTTTTGTTAAAATCAACGTTTTGACTTGCGGTTGGGAGAGAAAAATAACAAAAAAATTATCCAATGAAAAATATTTTGAATTTAAAGAAATTTTATACGAATTGACTAAAGAATCAGTAGACTTATAATGAAAATATTTATATACCCCTAATCATAATAATATAACAAGTCTTAACATAGTTAAGTCTTTTACATAGAGGTGTAAAAAATGACAATATATGATTTTGAAGTAAAAGACGGGGATGGAAACACTGTTTCATTATCCCAATACAAAGATAAAGTACTTTTAATCGTAAATTCTGCTACAAAATGTGGTTTTACACCACAATATACTGAATTAAACGAAATCTATGCTGAATTCAAGGATGAAGGATTTGAAATTTTAGATTTCCCTTGCAACCAGTTTGGAGGACAAGCACCTGGAAGCACAGAAGAGATTACAGAAGTGTGCCGCAGCAAATGGTTAGTGCCATATCAGATATTTGACAAGATTGATGTAAACGGCGAAAACGCCTCCCCATTATTCGAATACCTTAAAAATGAACAACCATTTAAAGATATTACCGGAAAAGGTGCAACAAAATTAAAATTAGTCTTAAAAGCAACAAACAGACATTATAAGGACAACAATGACATCAAATGGAATTTCACTAAATTTTTAGTTGACCGTGAAGGCAACGTTGTTAGAAGATTCGAACCAACTGAAGATTTGGGCGATGTCAAACAGGCAATCAAGGATTTAATTTAAATTCATTAAATCCTATCTTTTTTTATAATTATAATTACCAAATACTAATTAGAGGTAATTACTATGGAACAATATGACATTATCATTATAGGTGCTGGACCTGGAGGCTTGACTGCCGGAATCTATGCAGGAAGACAAGGAACAAAAAACTTAATTATTGACAGAGACTTGGCCGGCGGAATTGGTCGGGAAGTTCCTGAAATGGAAAACTATCCTGGATTTGAAAGCATATCCGGTCTTGAACTAATTGAAAAAATGAAAGCACAGGCTATTAAAAATTGCGATCTCCACGAAATGGAAGACGTGTTGGAAATCACCAAAACCGATGACGAATACAGATTTACCGTTAAAACAACCAAAGACAATTACCAGTCCAAAACTGTCATCCTGGCAACAGGAAGTTCACATAGACACCTGAATGCTAAAGGTGAAGAAGAATTTAAAGGAAAAGGAGTGAGCTACTGTGCAACCTGTGATGGCTTTTTCTTTGCAGGAAGAGACATTATAATGGTAGGTGGAGGAAACAGTGCCCTTCAGGAAGCAATCTACCTCAATAACCTTGGAGCAAATGTAACCCTCGTTCACAGAAGGGATGAATTCAGAGCTCAAAAACACTTACAGGACATGATTAAAAAAGAGGGAATCAACACAATATTAAATGCAACCGTAGAAGAAATAAAAGGTGAAATGTTAGTTGAATCCGTAATCCTGAAAGATACAGTTACCAATGAATTAAAAGAAGTCCCAACCAATGGCGTATTTATAAGCGTAGGTTATATTCCTCACACAGAACTTGCAACCCAATTAGGCGTTAATTTAGATGAATCCGGACATATAATCACGGATAAGGATCAAAAAACAAATGTTGAATATGTATATGCAATTGGTGATGTGTGTGTTGGACTGAAACAGTGGGTGGTAGCCTGCGGAGAAGGTGCAGTGGCTGCAACTTCTGCGTTCACAGATATCCAGTAATTAATAATCATAATGCTCTTTTAAGTAAATGTAAATGAAAAATGCTATCAATAACACTACAAATACCGGCAGTAACCACATGAACACTTTTAACAGCAATACTGCTATAAATATAGCAATTATAATGAATATTAAATCTTGAATCTCCATATAATTCAAATTTATTTCAAGTAATATATAAACCTTCTACTTTTTTTTAAAATTAATAAACTATAATAAATAAAAAATGCAAAAATAATATCATTATATTTTAATGGAGTATAAAATGACAATTTTAGTAATTAATAATAAAGGACAATACAACCACAGAATCGGAAGAAGTTTACAGTACCTCAACATACCCTCTGAAATTGTTTCAAACGAGTTATCAATAGAAGAGATTGAAGCGAAAAATCCTATTGGATTAATATTGGGTGGAGGACCTTCCTTGGAAGGTTCCGGCAATAGTGAGGAATATATTAAACACTTTGACATTCCGATTTTAGGAATTTGTCTTGGCCATCAATTAATTGCTAAAGCATACGGTGGAGAAGTTACAACTTCAGATACGGAAAGTTATGCTCAAGTTAAAATCAATATTAATAATGATGAAAACTTATTTGAAGGACTGGCACCTGAAATGGACGTTTGGTCTTCACATAAAGATGAAGTGAAAACAATCCCTGAAGGTTTTGAAATATTGGCCAGTTCAAATTTATGTGATGTTGAATCATTTAAACATGCAGATAGGGATGTATATGGAATTCAGTTCCATCCCGAAGTACATCACACCCCAAAAGGTGAAATCATATTTAAAAATTTCTACAAAATCTGTCAAGAAAGGTGTAATAATGATTGATAATGCTGAAGATTTAAAAAATAAAGCTGTTGAAAATAAGGCCGGTTTAAAAAGAGAATTTGTTAACATCCCAATTGGTGATGAAGAATACGGATTTAGAATTTCCGGAATCGGAGAAAAATCTGTAAAAATTGAAAAATTCATTAAATACGATGATATCTTTGAAGCCATTGAATCCGGTAATGACAATGGACTAGAAGCTATGATAAAACAAATTATTGAAGATTACGAAGAAGATGAGGAATAAAATGTTAAGTCCTAAAGAATTTATTGAAGATGCAATTAAAAAAATCAAAGACCAAATTGGTGATGAAAAAGCAATAATCGCTTTATCCGGTGGAGTAGACAGTTCAGTATGTTCTGTTCTTGTTCAGGAAGCTATCGGTGATAATTTAACTGCAATATTTGTAGATCACGGTCTTTTAAGAGAAGGTGAAGTTGAACAGGTAACCAATACTTTTAAAGACAGATTAAATTTCAAATTTGTTGACGCTTCTGATGAGTTTATGGATGCTCTTGCAGGTTATGATGACCCTGAAGACAAAAGGAAAATCATTGGAAAAGTATTTATCGACGTATTTGAAAGAGAAGCTGAAAAAGTTGATGCAAAATACCTGGTTCAAGGAACAATTGCACCTGACTGGATTGAAACTAAAGGTGAAATTAAATCCCACCACAACTTAGCTCTTCCTAATGGAATGGTTTTAGAATTATGTGAACCTGTCCGTGACTTATACAAAGACGAAGTAAGGGAAATTGGTGTGGAATTAGGTTTACCTGACACCACAGTTTACAGACAGCCTTTCCCAGGACCTGGTCTTGGTGTGCGTGTTGTCGGTGCACTTACAAGAGAAAATGTTGAAATCTGCAGAAAAGCAAATAAAATTGTTTGCGATGAAGTTGAAGCGGCAGGTCTTGACAAAGAGGTATGGCAGTATTTTGCAGTTTTAACCGACACTAAAGTTACCGGTGTTAAAGGAGACCAAAGAGACTTCGGATACCTTGTAGTGGTTAGAATTGTAAACTCAATCGATGCCATGACTGCATCTGTAGCAGAACTTCCATGGGATCTTATTCAGACAATTTCAAAAAGAATTACCTCAGAAGTTTCTGAAGTTACACATGTAGCCTTATCCATTAGTGATAAACCACCTGCAACCATCGAATTCTGTTAAAATACTATCATTTAGTATTTTAATCTTTTACTTTTTTTTAGAAAATTATGAAAACAACTAAAAATGCTTATCTTGCCAAATTAACAGAACAGCTTCAAATGAAGTCTGTTAAAGTTGGAAAAAACTTAGAGGGAACAACACCCCCTTCTGTTTTTATTGGAAGATGGTCATATCCCAAAGTTTATGCCGGACCGATGATGAGTTCCCAGATGGGAGATACACATATTATGGACTCTCCGGAAGACTGGATTGGGCAGAATAAAACTCAGGACGAAATTATAAATTACAGGATGAATCTTGTAAGGGGAAAGCAACTGATTAAAATCGATGATTTGGAAAATCCCTTTGTTGAAAAACTTCAGGATATTTCACTTGCATCCAAATCAATTGACAGCGAAGCCACCTTCGGCAGAAGACCGACAGGATCAATGCTTACAGAAGACAGCACACCCCACGGGCCGAGTGCAGTCATAGAAAAGTTTGACATTGATGCCGTCAGATGGGACAGGCAACTGGAAAAAACATTTTATGATACTGATTTGAAAGCCGTGGATGCAGTTGTAAACCTTCACAATAAGGATGTGCCGTTTAGCGCAATGCAGAAAGCATTTTCAGTTGGAGCCATTGGAACAAAATACAAGAGAAAACTTGTTCCGACACGATGGTCAATTACAGCATGCGATTCCACATTAGCGGATGAGTTTTTAAAGGACGTTAGAAAATATGAAATACTTGATACCTATAGAGTATTTGAATTCGGAGCATTGAATACATATTATGTAATCATATTGACACCTACCGAATGGCAATACGAATGGTATGAGGCATTCATCAAATTAATAAAAAATGAAAGACTGATATTTTGCGATTATGAAACCAATGGCGGTAAAAAAGAATATTCCCGAGTTGGAGGATGCTACTACACCGCAAAAATGGTAGTTCTTGATTATCTTTCAAAAATTAAAAAACAGTCAGGGGTAATAATTTTAAGAGAGGCCTATGATGAATATGTTCCGCTGGGCGTTTTTAATGTAAGGGAAAACATTAAGGAGGCTATGGCAAGACCATATCTGGAATTTGAAACCCTTGAAGATTCACTGAAACATGCAGGTACTAAACTTCAAATCCCCGTGAATGAATTTGTAAAAGAGGGAACCTTGCTTAATGAAATGCTTCACACAAAGCAAACTACACTGGATATGTATTTTAAAAGAGGATAAAATGTTTAGATTTAAAACACCTTCACAAAAAACACTTGAAATAATGTCTGATGTTGCAAAAGGAGACACAAGTGAAAATTTTGAAAACAAATGCATTGAAAAAATAAAAAGACTGACTTCCCATGAATTCGTTGAAATGACTTCAAGCGGAAACAACAGCATATTGATAGCGCTGTCTGCAATTGATGGAGACATTATTGTTCCTGATCAAGGGGGATGGCATGGATTTAAGCAAATTGCAAAATTCCTGAATAAAAATGTAATTACCTTAAAAACAGATTTGGGAATTATTAATCCGAATTACATTGATGATTTGGAAATTAAAGAAAATTCGGCATTAATATTTACCAGTTTTGCGGGATATTGCGGAGAACAGGACACCAAAAACATCTCAAAATATTGCAGCGACAACAACATTACCACAATTGAAGATGCATCAGCGGGAATTGGCGATAGCCTGCATAAGTTAGGGAACGGCAATTTTTCAGATATAATTCTTGCGTCAACTGGCTCCCCAAAAATGATTAATGTCGGAAGTGGAGGATTCATAACAACAAACAATAAAGAATTCATTGACAAAACAAAACTTCCACAAAAACTTAGTAAAACTAATGAGATTATATGTAGTGGTATAGATAGTGAACTTGATTTAGTTGAAAAAAATCTGGAACTTACATTAAATGCAACAAAGCATTTAAAAAACAACATACCTGGCACAATACATAACGATAAAAGAGGAGTTAATGTTATTATACCTCACGATAATGCGAAAGAAATAAGCTGGAATTTGAAAAAGTCATTGACCATCGACAAAAGCGGATTCATAACAACATGCCCAAACTACAATAGGGTAAAGAAAAAAGCAACTGCAATAGAAATAAAAAACTTGTCATATGAATGCCTGAAAAAAGATCATCTTAACAGAATTATAGAAGAAGTCAATAATCAACTGCAAGCTTAGTGATTCTATCGATTATCAAATCCTCAACGGAAATATTTTTAGCCTCTTCATCTGCAATTCCATAAATTCCCATTAATTTTTCTTCATCGGCAAGCAGAACATCATTGTCTAAAGTGAAAATTGAAGACAGCTCATCAGTATAATCATTACCATTAACTAAAATAGCGCATAAATTCATTTCACCCTCTTTCAGACCCAAAATCTTAAAAGCCTTAGAAATCTGCCTTTGAGCTGAACATCTCAATACAATTTCTACACTAATGTCCTTGGCCAAATTTTCCCCACGACTGAAAGCCAAAAATGCCTGGTTAACACCGTGAGAAATATGATTGACGCCGGCTATGGAATCCGCATTCAGAAGTTGAATAATTTCGCCATCCTCTTTGATGGAATCAATTAAATCAAGAGTTTCATTAACTGAATCAATCCTTGCTTTAAAACCTAATATTTTTAAATTATCCATATTCATGATAGCACTAATCCCTTAACAATCTGTTAACTCCTGCAATATATGCCTTAACACTTGCATTAATAATATCCGGTTCTGTACCTCTGGCAGAAACAACCTTATCTCCTTTTTGAAGCTTGATAATCACATCAATAAATGCGTCAGTACCTCCGGTAATTGCATCTACGTGATATTCAATAAGATCAATGTCCTTAAAAACATCTAAGGATTTAATTGCATTAATTGCAGCATCAACAGGACCTAAACCTACACCGGCATTGAGTATCTGTTCCCCATCAATAGTAATCTTAACGGATGCGGTAGGCATTACCTTATTACCTGATACAATTGTCACCTCATCAAGTCCTATCCTGTCCTCATAGTTAATTTCTAAAACATTGTCTGCAATTACCTGCAAATCAACATCGGTAACAGTCTTGCCTTTATCGGCAAGAACCTTAATATTATCACAAATTTGCTGGAGTTGATTTTTATCGACATCCAATCCTAATTCTTTAAGTCTATTGTCTAAACCGTTAGTACCCATATGTTTTCCGATGACAAATTTACGTTTTCTTCCAACAAGTTCCGGTGTTATAGATTCATAAGTGGCGGAATTTTTAATTATGCCATCTGAATGAATTCCGGATTCATGAGAAAATGCATTTTCGCCAACAATTGCCTTGTTCGGTTGAATATAAACACCAGTCAACCTAGCAACTAATTTAGAAATATCATAAATTTCATCAATTTTAATATTGGTGTCAAATTGAGGAAGAAGTCTGTCTATACTGACAACACATTCCTCAAAAGAAGTATTTCCCGCTCTCTCACCAATACCATTGATTGTTGTGTGGATTTCAGATGCTCCTCCTTTCAGAGCAGATAATGTATTGGCAACAGCCAATCCGAAATCATTATGACAATGACAAGCAATAGGGACAGGCAAATCCTTCAATTTGTCGAATAGTTCATAAGAATTATCGGGAGTTAAAATACCTACAGTATCGCACACGCAGATTCTATCAACATTGTGGTCAATGGCATCTGCATAAACAAGTTTTAAGAAATCAACATCACTTCTTGACGCATCTTCTGCAGATAATTCTACAATCAGTCCATGATCCTTACAGTAATCAATGGCATTGTTGGATAATTCCAAAAGTTCATCACGAGTTGTTTTTAACTTGTCTTGAATATGTAAATCGGATGTTGGAACAACCAAATTAACAGCATCCACATCACAGTCCAAACAATAATCAATATCAACTGTTAAAGGTCTTGAAAAGCTAAGAATTTGAGCATTAAACCCCTGTTTAGTAATCTCTTTAATTGATTCCCTTTCTCCATTAGATGTAATTGCAGAACCTGCTTCTATAAAATCGATTCCTATTTCATCCAACCTATTAGCAATTCTAAATTTTTCATTAGAGGTCAATGAAACTCCAGGAGTTTGTTCCCCATCCCTTAAAGTAGTGTCCAATACTTTTATATTCAAAAAAATCACCTAAAATTATGCAATACGGGTATTAAGTAAAATAATATAAAAACAGACAAAAAAAGATTAAATAATTGTAATAGAGAAAGCTTGCAGCGAAATGAAATTCCCATAGAAAACCATAGTACACAAACAAAACACAAAAGGACTTCACTACTGGGATCGAAACGAGACCAGGTATAACCCCCATGCTATGACCGCAATACTTAAAATATACAAACCAATAAGAAAATGATAAAATTATCAGTGCAACTTTCACCCGAACTGTTAACACCTAACCAAATTGCTACCAGACCACAATGCCAAAAAAGAAAAGCACAAGTCTACTAACAAATCTAATAACTTAAAATAATGCAAGCGAACAATTGGAAGTAGCGGACTGAACAACTCGGAAAAAAAAACCTCGAAGCTTACATCCCTACCCCATCAAACAAGTCTTCTACTCGCGTCCTCAAAAGCAATCTATTTTCAGGGGATACCTCAGGCTTAGATGCTTTCAGCCTTTATCACCT
>NZ_JAZRHE010000061.1:0-25828 GCF_045644645.1 Methanobrevibacter sp. | reverse complement strand
GGTTTTTCAAAACCAAAATCCGAAAGATTTAATTGCTTTGAAAACAAATAACTAATTGGAGAATAGGTATTTTCGCGTTTCATATTAATATTTATTCTCCATTTTACTATATATAATTATATATTGCTTATTTTTTCTAATCGATGTAAAATTTCAAGTGTAAATCTTAATATAGAATAATTAGACAATTTTAATAGATTATAAGTAAAAATAGAAATAAAAATAAATTTTTAAAAAATTTTTGCAAAAATCAAATAGGATTTCTACAAAGCCCTATTTTTTGAAAATTTTCATTCTGATTGTAGAATTAATCTTCTTTTTAAGGTAATTATATATATTATAATAGCTAGATATAACAACACTCTATATATTTTAGTTATTTTTGTATCTAAATTGTATAAAAAGGAGGCAATAGCTTGAACAGAACAAAACTTTTTACATTAATATCGATATTTTGTATATTGGTGATTGTGCCAACATCGTTTGCGGCTGATGGAGATGCCGCAGTTGCAGCTGATGAGACAGTTGAAAATTTGACATTGACCAGTGATTCTTCTGATATCCTGACTGCGGATTACTACTTTGACTCAAATGCTGCAGATGACACCGGGGACGGTTCCATTTCAGACCCATATAGGGATTTCAAATCTTCCAGAGTGGTTGCCAATTCAAACCTGTATCTGGCAAACGGGGAGTATACCCTAGACAGATCGGTATCGGTGAACAATGTAACAATCATCGGTGAAAACCCTTCACAAACTATTTTAAAGTACAATTACGATACTGGATTCACTGTTTCAAGCTCATTGACCTTAAAGAATCTGACTTTAGTTAGCTTAAGAATTACCAATAATGGGGAGTTAACCGCTACAAATACCATATTCAAGGATTACAAGTTCGGTTCGTATAAGGGAGGGGTCATCGAATCACAAAGAACAAATGCAAACACTGTTTTGGACAATTGCACATTCAATAATACCCTGGGAAATTACGGTGGAGCAATCTACTTAAACCAGGCCTCCCTGACTGTCACAGATTCGGTATTCACGGACACCCGTGCCAACCTATTCGGCGGGGCCATTGTAGGCACCAACAATGCCAACATCAATATTGAGGATTCCGCTTTTCTTAATACATATTCCATTGATGATGCCGGGGGCGCCATCTATCTGTTGAACTCAAGGATGATTGCAACCAATCTTGAAATAAACAACTGTTCAGCCACATTCGGTGGTGGAATCGCATCCTTAAGATCCAACTTGGTTTTAAGTTCCTTCACAGGCAGAAACAATAAGGCAAAATATGACGGCGGAGCCATTTATGTATTGTATGAACATCAGGGTTCTTCCAATCCCCGTGAAAAAGGTTTCTTCATGTCAAATTCTCTTTTGGATAATAATTATGCTGAAAATGCAGGAGCAATATTCGTTTATAACATGGAGTGCCTGATAATCGATACAACCCAATTCACCAATAATAGGGCAAACGATAAGGCGGGTGCGTTCTATTCAGTCTATCTGCAGGAACCGTATTATGATTCAATTTTGGATAAGGCATTAAAAAATGTCTTCTTGAATAATAAGGCGATAACAGGGGATGATGTCCTTGAGGTCTATTTGCCGGATGTCCTCATTGGAAGCGATGAGTATCTGCTTATCCAGGGAAACTTTTCTGATGTAAGCAGCTTGCCGAGCCGTTATGATTTAAGGGAACTGGGTCAGGTCACCAGCGTCAAGGACCAGGGAAATGACGGAAACTGCTGGGCATTTTCCGCCTTGGGCGCTCTTGAATCATCCATTAAGAAAGCGACAGGCATAGAATTTGATTTGTCTGAAGAAAACATGAAGGATTTGATGGGGCTATATTCACTATACGGCTGGAATATGGAAACCAATGCCGGAGGATATGACAGAATGGGTTATGCATACCTTGTAAGTTGGCTGGGCCCCGTTAATGACAGTGATGATAAATATAAGAGGGATTCAGTTATTTCACCGGTTTTAAACAGTTTAATTCATGTTCAGAATGTTCTTCTGTTTAAAAGAAACAATTATACTGATAATGACGCTATCAAACAGGCGATCATGAATTACGGCGGTGTTTCAACATCCCTGTATTCAACCCATCAGACAAATCAGTACTATACAGGCACTGCAGGCTCCAATCATGCCGCAATTATTGTGGGATGGGATGATGAACGGGAGTTTTCAGGCGCTCCTGGCAAAGGCGGATGGATTGTCAAAAACAGTTGGGGAACCAATTTCGGAGACAAGGGATATTTCTATGTTTCATATTATGACACCCAGTTTGCAAAGCCAGGAAAGCTTGCCTCATATGTATTTGTTCTGAATGACACTATGAGATATGACAAGAACTATCAGTATGACATTCCGGGCAGAACCGATTACCTGTATAACTCTTCAAATGTTGTCTGGTATAAGAATAGGTTTACAGCAACCGACAAGGAGCATCTGGCAGCGGTTTCAACATATTTCGAAAAGGACACCGATTGGGAGTTGTCCGTTTACGTCAACAATAAGCTGAAACTCAAACAAAGCGGCTCTTCAACCACAGCTTATAGGACTATTGAATTGAATAAGTTGATTCAGCTCAACAAGGGCGATGTCTTTGAAATCGTATTTAAGATAACTGTCGCCCGCCAGGCCGCAGTTCCCATTTCACAAAGCATACCTAAAGGGGACATAGCGGCTTTGAATACCAAATTCTATTCAGAAGACATGTCATACATAAGTTATGACGGCACCAACTGGTTTGATTTGAATGATTATGTATGGCAATATTCCGGTCATGAATATGAATCACAGGTGGCATGCATTAAGGCATTCACCATTATAGATAAAGTCAATTCATCAACAGAATTAAAGGCGCTTAATAATGAAAATCCTTTCGAATTCGAGGCAACCGTTAAGGACCAATACGGAAGCCCAATCAATACGGGAAAGGTCACTTTCACCGTTGAGGGTAAGGATGTCAATGTTAGGGTTGCAAACGGAATTGCCACCCTGACCCATCTGTTTTCCAGCGGAGGCGCCAAAACGGTAACCGCCAAATTTTCAGGCACAGGATTTTATGCCTCCAGCGCCAGCATTCAGGTCATTGTAAGCAAGTTTTCCACCGGCCTGACTGCTCCTGATGTGACCACCTATTATGGTGGCGGAGGGAAGGTTGTTGCAACCTTAAAGGATAAAAACGGCAATGCTGTCAGCGGAGTCAAGGTTAAGGTGACTGCAGGTAGTGTTTCTAAAACCCTGACAACAAGCAGCAAGGGTCAGGTTTCCCTGTCCCTTGACGGATTTGCTATAGGCGAATACACAGCAACCTTTAAGTTTGATGGCAATGATGTTTATTATCCTTCAAGCACCACTGCCGATGTTGTTATAACTAAAGTGCCTACTGTTTTAACTGCAAAGGATGTTGTAGCTAATTATAATGTCAGCTCAAGGTTATATGTTTACTTGAAGGATGCCAACGGCAATCCGATTACAGGCGTTAAGGTGAAGGTGGTTTTAGGCGATATTGTCAAGAACATCAAAACCGATGCCAAGGGCAGCATTTCGGTGTCCACCTTGCCTTTGAGTCCGGGCAGCTATACTGCCTTCATTTCATGCGACGGCAATGACTTATATGATTCCTCAAGCACCACTGCAAATGTGCTTGTAAGGGGATATCCGACAGTGCTGTCAGCCAATGATATGGTTGCAGAGTACAATGTATCCTCAAAGTTCTACGTTTACTTGACAGATGGGGAAGGAAACCCGATCACCGGAGCCAAGGTCAATCTGGTTTTAGGCATCATCAACAAGACAGTCAAGACTGATGCCAAGGGAAGGATTTCAGCATCCACCAAGAATCTTGAATCAGGCACATACACAGCCGTTGCCACATATGCAGGAAGCGACATGTATGCACCTTCAAGCACCACAGCCAAGGTGTCTGTAAGATACAGCACAGTACTGACTGCAAATGACGTCAACGCAATTTATAACGTCGGTTCCAGATTGTATGCCACATTAAAAGATTCAAACGGCAACCCTATAGTCGGCGCCAAGGTCAATCTGGTTTTAGGAAACATCAACAAGACTGTCAAGACCGATGCCAGCAGCAGGATCTCAGCATCCACCAAGAATCTGGCAATAGGCAAATACGTTGCGGTAATTACCTTTGCAGGAAATGAGATATACTCACCTTCAAGCACCACTGCCAATGTGTTTGTAAGTAGTGAATACTCCTTCCTGTCTGCAAATGATGTCGTTGCCATGTATAATACCACATCCAGGCTGTATGCTACCTTGAAGGATGCAGACGGCAATCCTATAGTCGGCGCTAAAGTCAATCTGGTTTTAGGCAATATTAACAAGACAGTAAAAACTGACAGTAAAGGTAGGATTTCTGCATCAACCAAGAATCTGGGTCTAGGTAATTATACTGCTTATGCCTCATTTGCAGGTACTGAAGTATATGCTCCTTCAAGTGTTACTGCAAGCGTGGTTGTAAGCAAGATTCCAACAGTATTGGCAGCAAAGGATATGGTTGTAGATCCTAACACTAACTCCAGATTCTATGTTACATTGAAAGATGGTGATGGTAATCCTATTAGTGGAGTTAAAGTCCATCTGGTCTTAGGCGATATTGACAAGACAGTTAAGACCGATGCCAACGGCAGAATTTCAGCATCCCTTAAGAACCTTGCTGCAGGCAGTTACACTGCAAGTATTTCATGTGCAGGCACAGAAATATATGGCGCTTCAAGCACAACAGCCAGCGTGGTAATACGTTAAATCTGGGCAATAAAAAAACGGAATATTTTTAGATTTGAAAGGAGATTATTTTTTTTCTCCTTATCTTTTTTACTTTTTCATGCATGCATCTTTTATTTTGTGGAACTCTTTTTATACATGGGTTTTTAAAAAATAATTTTGATTTATTAAGAAAAGGTGACGGCAGTAGGTAATTAACAAAAAATAAGGTTTTGAAACCTTATTTGTTTGCTTTTATCAGTTTGCGGGCTGCTTTCAGGTCGGTGTTGTAGATATGGCCTGAGGTTGAGTGGTAGTGGACTCCGGCGAAGTTTAGCTTTTCGCCCAATATTTCCTTATTCACTTCTTCCTTCATCTTCAAGCCGAGATATGCTATGAAAAACATGTTTGAGTAGAATGCGCCGAAGATGTCATTGCTTCTGAAGATGCAGTGTATTGTCAGTTCGTTTTCACGCACAAGGCACTGAAGGAACTGAAGGCATGGTATGTCCTCCCTGTCGGCATCAAGGGAAGGGTCGATTGTAACTGCCACAGCACGGTTTGATCCTGTTGCGGTCAGTATCCTCTGTTTCATTGTGTTGAACTGGTCGATGTCAAAATGGGCGTAGATTCTGTTTGGATATGTGTATACGAATCCCTGGTCATCGGGGTTTTCCGCTGACTTCACGTATTCATACAGCGCGTCGCTTTTGATTGGGCAGCCTTCCATGTCGAACTTTCCGGATTTGATGTCTGCCAGCAGCATTTCGGTTGTGTAATGCTGATATTTCGCCCTGAATTTCAGGTCGAAGGGATCATCGATTACGTAAAAGTTTCCAAGACTTTCCATCAGATGGTGATTTGAGTCCTTATATGTCTCTTTTCCTTGTTTTAGGATTTTATCTACAAAATCCAGGTAACATTGATTAATTGTTAACATCAATAACAGCTCCTTAAATTAATTAATTCTTTATCCTAATTAATATAAATAATTTTTTTTAATCGCAATCAACTTATCTTTGCAGCGGCATCTATATTTCACAGTTAAAAACATGTTTGAAAAACATTCAAATCGATTATTTTAAAAATAGCTTTTGTATTTTGATGGGTTTTTTGCAAAGGCACAATTTTAATAAATTGTTCCTTTGATATTTGGCATGGTTGTTTTGCTGCCCACAGATGGAATTTCGAACAGGGCCGGGGAGTGGCCCTGTTCTCTTTGGGAAGTTAATTCACTATTTGACTTTTGATTTCTACATGACTTTCGGTAAAGATCTGAGGATGAATCTTTACACTTTATAGTATGTAGGTGGTAGTATATATCTTTTTTCTTTGTTTCAAGCTCAAATTTTCAGTTATAGACAATTTTACGGATTATAATCAATATTTGAAAAATGATGGAAAATGAACGTGGCAATGTTTTTTTTAATCTGATTATATGCTAAACTTAACAAAAGTCAGCTTTTTAGGTTACTTTTAAATAGCTTGTAAAAGATATTTATTAATACTTAAATTGTTTTAAGTGTAGATTCAAAAAGATGTGTGAAAAATATGACAAACGAAGATTTTGCAAAAAAGATAAGAGACATTAGGCAAAGACAGGACATGTCTGTTGAGGAACTGGCCGAGAGAAGCGGCGTAAAGCAGGAGGTTCTCGAAGCAATGGAAGCGGGAGAGGTAATTCCGTCACTCACTCCATTAACCAAGATGGCAAGGGCCTTAGGAGTAAGGCTGGGCACCTTTCTGGATGACACCCCCGAACTCGGGCCTGTCGTTACAAGAGGCGGAAAAACCGAGAACTCACTGTATTTCTCCGGAAGGGAGGATGTGACAAATGCAACCAATCTGGAATTCCACTCATTGGGCGCAGGCAAGATAGACAGGAACATCGACCCCTTCATGATTGACATTGACTATGAGGAAGGCGAAAAGGAACTCTCCTCACATGAGGGAGAGGAGTTCATCTATGTTCTTGAAGGCGAGATAGAGGTCATTTACGGAAAGGACTCATATGCAATCGGCGTGGGTGACACAATATTCTACGACTCAGCGGTGCCTCACCACCTGCATGCAAGCAACAGAAATGGTGCCAAAATCCTGGCAGTGCTTTACACACCATACTGAGGTAGATAGGATGAGTAAAATAACTTTAAAACCAAAAATCGATGGATTTTACACAGATGACTTGAATTTGGACTTGAACACATTGCAATTGAGATTGCATTAGGGATTTGCATTTTGGTATTGGTTATTTTATTGTTTAAAAAAGATGAGGTGAAAGTATGTCCGAACTATTTACTGAACTTCCGTTAGGGAAGTTTTACGAATCAATGGTTGAAAAACAACCTGACCATGAATTTATCGTTTATCCAGATAGGAACTTAAGATTTACATATAAGGAATTTGATGAAAGAGTAGACAACCTGGCAAAGGGAATGCTTGCAATAGGAATTGAAAAGGGGGACCGTGTCGGCATATGGGCCAAGAACGTGCCGGAATGGCTGACATACATGTTTGCAACAGCAAAGATAGGCGCGACAATCGTGACCGTCAACACCGCATACCAGTCCCATGAACTGGAGTATGTGCTTCAGCAATCCGAAATGAAGGCCATTGCAATGACCGACGGGTTCAGGGACACAAGCTATTTTGACATAATCCACGGGCTTGTGCCTGAAATGAAAAACTGCGCCCGCGGCAATCTGGTAAGTGAGAAGTTCCCGTACCTGAAATTCATTTTCCATGTGGGCCAGGAAAAGCACCGCGGAATGTACAACACAAATGAGCTACTGCTTTTGGGCATGAGCTATGACGATGAGGAATACAAAAAAATCAAGGGCTCCGTCACACAGCATGATGTGATCAACATGCAGTACACTTCAGGAACCGAAGGATTCCCCAAGGGCGTGATGCTTACAAGCCGCAACATCGTGAATGACGGCTATTACATTGGCGAAAACATGAACTACACCGAAAAGGACAGGCTGCTTTTGCAGGTGCCGCTGTTCCACTGCTTCGGAACCGTCCTTGGCGTGATGGCAGTCATCACCCACGGCTCGACCATGGTTGTGCTTGAGGAATATGACCCTCTGCTTGCGATATCATCAATACAAAAGGAGAAGTGCACTTCAGTGTATGGCGTTCCCACAATGTTCATCGGAATGATGAACCATCCGATGTTTGAGATGTTTGACATGGGCTCCCTGCGTACGGGCATCATGGCGGGTTCGACCTGTCCCGTTGAGACAATGAAGGACGCCATCGAAAAGATGAACATGAAGGAGATTACAAGCGTTTACGGACTCACCGAAGCTGGTCCGGGCTTCACACAGACCAATGCGGCGGATTCGTTCGAAAGGAAAATCAACACCGTGGGCAGAAAGTTCCCCCACATTGACGTTAAGATCATTGACCCCGAAACCGGTGAGGAGCTGGGTCCGGGCGAGACAGGCGAGATAATGTGCAGGGGTTTCAATGTGATGAAGGGATACTACAACATGCCCGAAAAGACTGCCGAAGCCATCGAGCCGGACGGATGGCTGCATTCAGGAGACCTTGCCACTGTCGACGAGGAAGGGTACTACTCCATTGTGGGCCGTATCAAGGACATGATCATCAGGGGCGGAGAGAACATCTATCCGCGTGAGATAGAGGAATACCTATTCACCCATGAGTGCGTGCAGGATGTTCAGGTTGCAGGGATTCCGGATGAAAAGTACGGGGAGCTCGTTGGGGCGTTCATCATCAGGGAAGAAGGTTTTGATGATGTCACCGAAGCCGACATTCGTGATTTCTGCATAGGGTCCATCGCAAGGTATAAGGTGCCAAAGTACGTGTTCTTTGTCGATGAGTTTCCGCTTACGACCAGCGGAAAGATCCAAAAGTACAAGCTGGGCGATCTGGGCCTCAAGCTATTGGACGAAAGGCGCCAGAGGGGAGAGCTGTAGGCTCTCTTTCACTATTTTTTTTTTAAATTTCTTTGAGTGTGTAAAATTTACATCAAAAACGAAAACTATTTATATGAATAAATAGATACTTTATAATGAACAACAAAATATGATATAATCAGACCACACCATTATATCGGAAATCAGCCTCTATACGAATTTATCAATTTAAAAGGAGTTGATAATAATGCCACTATATGAAATGACCGCTGCCGGGGATGCAGTGTTCTAATTCACGTTAATTAGTTGTTTAATCAGTTGTAAAATAAAAATCTAATCATATTTCACCTTTACTGATTAAACAACTGTAATTCTGACAGGTAGCTGTTTAGCCACAGTTCTCTTTGCATTTTACATTACATATCATTTCTTAACTCCTATTCAGGTTAGGCAGCTACTTACTTTTATACATTATGCAGAATATCGTGATGCCCGTTTCGGATGAGTCTGAATGTTGCATGTAATGCTGAGTTCATCCATGCAATTGCAGCTTTCCACTCCATTTGAGAAGTTTCCATCACGATATGGATTTTTAAGCCATTGCCATGAGGAAAAAATATGAGGATATCTAAAAAAGCTAATATAAATGTGCCTAGGACTGTTGAAAAATCCGTGAACGGAAGAAAGGACTTCCACTTCTATGTGGATGAGCTCACATCCGATGACTGCATGCCGACCTATGCAGGCATGGCGGATGAGAAGTATGCCTTTGAAAGCATGGACGACAGGTTCTTTGAGTTTTTGGAGGAAAGGATTGAAGAAAATGGGATTTACATCCGCCTTATACTTGCAACCGCTGAAGTTGATTCGGAAGGCGTCAAGTTCACCCTCGAATGCGGGGAAAACGAAAGCACCTTCATGACTGACGATGACTCCAATCTGCTGGTCTTTGAATTCGCCGATTTCGGGGTCAAGGTCAGGAGGGGTGAAGTGACTTTGGGAACCACAATTGATGGGGGCTGCGGCAGCACGCCACACTTTGCCGAGTTCGGGTCTGACAGGGGCAATGCGGAGTATCTTTCCCTGGACAATCCGTTGAACAGGTTCGTAATTGAACTGCTGTGGGAAATGTTGGAATTCGATGAGTGATTCTCATCGCAAAGAGGTGTAAATGGAGATAGATTCGGCAGGATACGAAAGTGAGATACTGGACTTTTTATGCGCAAACACTTTGTATGAAATAGACTGTGGAACCCTTGACCTGGGACATGTTGAAGACGTTGAACTTAGAGTGGCCTTCCATTATCTGGAGGCGCTTCTGACTGTGGAGCTTTTGTTGAACTATATGCTGAACGGCACTGGAATATTCAGGGTATACCGCTTCGGTGATGTCTGGTGCTATTGTGAGGGTGATTGTGTCATTGCAGAGGAAAGCCCCCAGGAACTTGAAAGGAGTGTGGTTTCCCAAAACAGAATCTGGTATGTCTTTGACGAATGCCTGGCCGGAAGGCTCATGGGGTGAGCATTTTCCTGAAGGGTTATTCATTTAAGATTTGATTTCCATCCGGCCATTGTTGGATAACTGCCGGCGGCCAGACGGAAACATTTACAAAACTTATTTATTTTATTTTTAACAAAGAACTATTTAATCATGTTTAGCAAAGTTATGATTTCCCGGTTGGATGAGCTTATTGGAGAATTCGACACTCCCTTCTTTAACTATCTGCTGTATTCCTATGATTTGGATCTGTATGACTGCGAGCTCATCATATCCAAGATAAGAAATGACATCAATGAGGAGATAATATCAAGCGACGACAATCTTGTCGAGGTTGTCGAGGACTATTTCGAAGCCAGACGCATGGAAGGCGAAAAGCAGGATAAGATCGAATACCTTGCTCTGCTAATGAGTGAGGATGATGAGTTTTACATTAAGTTTCTAAATAGGTATACCGTTTCTCCAGGGGACAGGGACATGATTTATGACAAGGTCAGAACCGCCATTTTAAAGGACAACATCAGCGACTTTGAAATCAGGCGAAGCCTGCAGTATTACTTTTCCAATGCAGTCAAGCAGGAGTCATATGTCCGTACCTTGAAGCTGCTTGTAGGCGACAGCTACGATTCCCTGACCGTCAAAAGCGTGAAGAGGCAGTACCCCAATATCCATGATGAGGACATCTATCGAATTTCAAATGAAATGTATTCGCAAATCCTGGATTCCCATGACTTTGCAAACATCAAAAGCGCATTTTTCGACAAGGTCATGCGAAGAAGCGAAGCCAAGAAGGCTGAAGCCATTGAAAAGTGGGACAATCTGGTTTTGGGAAACGGTGATTCGTTCAACCGGCTGCTTGAAAGCAAGAATCTGACTCTCGATGATGGGGAAAGAATCAAAGTGGATGTGAGGACACGCATCCTGAACGGAGGAATCTGCGCCGATAGAATCGACGGGGTGTTTTTGACAATGATTTGCAATGACTACGGCAGGGAGAAGCATGAGGGTAAATAGCGTATTTTCCTTTCTCAAGACAAAAAACACGGACCTGCATGACCTGTGCCTGGTCATGGAAAAGTTCATTGTCTTGAAGGAATACACATTGGCCATGGCAACCGCCAAGGTCGTTCTAGACTTGTTCTGCATCAAAACGTCACAGGAGCTGGTGTTTGCGGTTGACGTATTCAACGATTCCTCAAGAAGATTCACTTTGGGGGATGCGAAGGCAACCCACAGGCAGATCTTTGACATGATCTATAGGGATTATTATGACTCAAGGGAGGAGTTTTTGAATGTCTATTATGACTTTGACATGAGCTATCTTGGCCGGAATGTCAGCATATCCAATGATGAGCTGTATCTGCTTTTGAAAAACCTGCGTGTCGATGGGATATCCCCCAAGGCATTGGGCGTCGAGTCCGAAAGCGACATGATATTTGCAGACGAGCTTAATGCCGACGACAGGAGACATGCCTTAAAAGCGATTAGGGACAACCTGAACGAATTCATACGCAATCACATCCTCTCCTTAAAGCTGGTTGATGCCGAGGGAAATTCATTGACTCGAAAGCTTAACTTTGAAGCCCATATAAGACAGGACTACTGCATGGTAAGGGAGATACCTCCGGAAATCGATTTGGATAAATACCAAAGGGATGCCGTCTGCTATAATGGTGACAGGCCGCTGGTCATAAATGCAGGCCCCGGCGCCGGAAAGACCAGCGTGATCATCAACCGGGTGCTTCATCTGCTTGAAACTGCAGAGCCGTCATCCATTCTTGTAATCACCTTTACAAACAAGGCTGCCGATGAGCTGAGGGAACGCTTTAAAAAGGACACAAAGCTGGATTTGAGTGTCATAAACCAGATGAGAATAAGCACGATTCACAGCTACTGCAGGTCCGTCTTAAGCGATTTTGCACCGATTCCATATAATCTCCTGAAAAGGGACTCGGAAAGAAACCTGTTTTTCAACAAGCACAAGGAAGAGCTCGGCTTCACCGGCGAGGCATTTTTGAGAAGCTTCGAATCTGCCCAGGCCCTGAAGAAATATGAGGAATACTCGCTTTTTGAAGTGGACACTCAGGGTCTGGTTGAATATGTTGAAGATAAATTTAAGGTAAGCGACGAGTATAGGGAATGGATCCGTGACTATCACTCTAAAAATTCGGCATATCCTCCCAAAAAGGAAATAAGGCACATGGGCTTTGAAGAGGATTTATACAATGCACGCTTTATTCAGATTGCAAAGTCATATCCGTCATGGATTGAGCTGATGGAAAGGGAACACGTATGCGACCAGAACTACCTGCTCATCAAGGCCCTGGAGCTGCTGGGCAGGGATGAAAACCTGAAAAAGGTTCAATATAAAAACATCCTAATCGATGAGTTCCAGGACACCGATGCCATTCAGATGCAGATATTCGAAAGGCTTCGAGGCATTGCGGACACTTTCACCGTTGTCGGCGATGCGGACCAAAGCATCTACTCATTCAGGGGAGCCAATCCCAAATTCTTCACCCGATATGCAAACGGCGATGAGTTTGAAAGCAGGACGCTTGTGAACAACTACCGCTCCACATCGGACATTGTGGCATTCAACGAGAACTACATCGAATCCAAAAGGCAGACCCAAAAGCAGCTCAGGGCCTACAATTCCTCCAAGATGCCGGTCTATCTCCTTGAAAACAGGGATGACGCCGAAGAGTATCGCTCCATCGCATTCATAATCAAGAATCTGATGCTGAATAAAAAGATTTCAAAGTACAGCGACGTGTGCGTCCTGTTTAGAAGCCACAGGGACAAGAAGGAGATTCTCGAAGTCTTTGAGCGTGAGGGAATTCCATATTATCTCAAGGGCATTGACGATTTGATCTATCAGGATGAGGTGAAGGCCGTCCTGACCCTGTTCTGGTATATCATCCCTTTCAATCCGACTTCCATTCCAAGATACGGTGACGGCGGGGCATGGATCAACCTGCTGTCGTTCACGGACAGGTATTACGATTCATCAAAGGTCTTCAAGCTTGACCATAGGACGGTTTCGATTCTGGAGGAGCTTGAGCTCAGGTACCATCACAACGTTGTGAACTACTCCGGAAGATACGAACCGTTGAACGGCAATTCCTCAAGCTCGATAATGGATGTCGTGCGGGACTTTTCCGACAGCGATGTTCTTGACATCACCGGGAAGACAAACAGGATTGACATATCCTCCCTTACAAGAGGCGAGCTTCAGGACCTTGGAATCACCGATGAGCATGACCTGGACTTCTTCACAGAATTGAATGAGCTTAAGAAGCTATTGTTCGACCGAGAGATTCCTTTCGATGAAAAACCAACCTCCCTTCAGGTATTCTACAGGCTTCTGAACATCACGGGCTATCTTGAGGAGCTGTCCTCCCGCAGTGACTTCGATGCAAGGAAGGCTTCGCTTAACCTGGCGCTGATATCGGGGATAATCTCGGACTACGAGAACATCATGGGAAAACATGACATAATCGGCCTTTTCAATTACCTTCACCGCTCGCTCAAGTACTACAGCTGTCCGATCAACGAGCATGAGGATAATTCCCTGAAGGTCCATATCATGACGGTCCACAAGGCGAAGGGCCTGGAGTATCCTGTTGTCATAACCGCCTCACTTAAGGAAGGCAAGTTCCCGATTGTCTTCAGGCATAGGGATGGCGATGATTATGACCGTCCGACCTATCCCACTCCAAACGAGTTTCTGAAGTATAAGGATTCGCAGGCCAGTGAAATAAATGCCCTCAACCGTGAGGAGGAGCGCATAGTCTATGTTGCAAACACCCGTGCGGAGGAACTGCTGATTCTCTCGGCGGTTCAGGCAAGAATGAATTCCCCTCTTCCTGAAGTCCTGAAGCGCTTTGAGGAGGATTTCGGCAAAATCGACAGAATCGAGACAGACGATACCGACAGGCTTAGGAGGGTGACCTCCCATATGAGCCGCGAGACCAGCCTCTTCAGGCAGATTGACTTTGAGGACGTTCTGGACGACTATCTCTTCTGTCCCCTGAAGTACAATCTTGAAAACAACCTGGGCTATCAGAACCCCCACAACATCAACAAGTTCATAAACTCAAAGCTGCGTGTCGTCTTAAATGCGATTCACAATCCAAACCCTGACAGGGAATGGAGCCGTGAGGGCATTGTGGATTTGATAGGTGAGGTAATAAGGTCATACGGCTTTGCTTCAAAGACAATGAAGAATAATCTAAGGGAGCTATTCGAGTGTGTTGCTGACTACTGGGTTGACTTCGGAAGCGGCTATGACATCGTCGAGCATGGCTATCCCGTCAGTCTGGAAATAGGCGGCTATGATGTCAATGGAATAATCGATTTGATCATCCGGGAAAATGATGGCAGCGTAAATCTGATTCATTTCATAAGGTCCCGGGACGATATCCGCAACTATCATAATTTCTACATGGAAACCTTGCACTACTATGCATATGCGCTGCTTGAAAATGATGACTTTGAGATAAGTTCATTGGTGCTTCATGTGCTTGATGAAAACAAGCAATACGAGATGCCGTTTGACGCAGGCAATGACTTCATTTTCGATTACCTCAAAAGCGTTGTAAGCCACATCGAAAGGGACGAATACCCGAAACATGAAATAAACTGCCCGAACTGCGAATTCAGTGATGTGACCTGCACCTTTGAGAGATAATGTTTTCCAATCAATTTTTCATTATAAGGTTAATTTTCCACTTTAAAGTCATTATTTATCTTTATTTTTAAAATAAAAAGTTTTAAATAGTTCAATTTATATATAAATTGTGTAGTGATATTCTATTTTGAGGAGAATGGCCTGGCAAGAAAATAAATACAAGGTGTCTATATGAATAAGGTTGATTGTGTTGTTGAGGCATTGGAAGAAAAATATGATGAAGGAAAATCAGAGGGAATTTCTCAGGGCGAAAGGGATAAATCTGAAGAAATTGCTGTAAATCTTTTAAGGGAGGGCGTCTTTTCTTTGGGAAAGATTGCCGAGATCACCGGTCTGCCGATTTCTGAAGTTGAAGCATTGAATGATAGTCAGCTTTAAAAAAATATTTATCCAATACCATCCAAAGATAACAACAATGAGTTTTAATGAGCTTCCAGATATCTGTGATGATTTGGCCATTTTGGAGAATGGGGATAGGGTCAGGATTCAATTCGGCAATCTGAAAACCGATTGGATCGGCCGTTACGATTCATTCCTGAAAAGAATCAGCCCCGAAAACCTGAATGAATTCTTTTTGGTAAAGCATCTTGAAAAGGAAATCCAAATTAAGAATGTCTTGGATGAGGGAATAGATTTCCTAAATTCCGAAAGGTACCCGAAGGCCATTGACCGCTTTGACAGGGTTCTCTATTATGATTCGGGATATGGCGATGCGCTGATCAGTAAGTCACATGCCCTATGCGGCCAGGGACACTTCGTCAAGGCCTTGAGGTTTTTCAGAAGGTCGGGGGTTGAGGACAATGACTATTATAAGCTTCTTTTGGCCAGGGCATCCGAGGAAAGGGACAGCTTTCCAAAAATCAAAAGGAACATCTATGCGGGAGATGAGGCAGCGTCAAGGGGAGAGTTTGAAAGGGCCGTTGACTTTTATGAAAGGGCATTGGTCGATCCGTCAAAATTCAAGAACAAAATCCTTTTCAAGCTATTGAATAAAAAGGCATGTGTTCTTATTAAACTGGAGAGATTTGATGAGGCCTTGGCCGGTTTTGATGCGTCAATCAGGGTGCATGAAAACGATTTGGCATATTTCGGTCTTGGCTATTGTCAGTACAATTTGGGTTTGGACTGCATCGGTAGCTTGAATCATGCCCGCAGAATCGGCAAGAAGTGTCTGCTGATAAAGGCGGGCATCTTGAATGAATTCAGCTGTTTTGATGATGCATTAAGGTGCCTTGATGAGTTTCTGGCCAATCATTTCATGTTGGATGATGATTTTAGACTTGCGCTTCAGGGAAAGGCCGCCGCCTTGGATGGCCTGTCATTGGATGGCAGTCATGAAAGGGAAATCCTGTCTGAAATTGGAAAAAAAGGTTATTAATGGGAATGCATATATTATTCAATTAGTGCTAAGGTTGTGTTTGTTATGGATGATGAAACATTGAAAAAGATTGCTTATGTAAATATATCCTCTTACCGCAATAGAACAGTTAAGGCATTACAAAACGAGGTAAAGACACCAACGGACATTTCAAGGGACACAGGAATAAACAGGTCCCACATGTCAAATGTCCTTCGTGAACTAAAGCAGTCAGGCATTGTCGAGTGTGTAAATGAGGAGGTCAGAAAAGGCAGGATTTACAGGCTTACAAGCACTGGCGAGGAAATCGTTGAACATTTAGAGTAGGCTATGTATTTGTTCTGGTGTTAGTCCGGTTATTTCTTCTATTTCTTCTGTTGTCATTTTTGTGAGCAGTTTTTTTGCTGTTTCCAGTTTTACTTTTTTTATTCCTTTTTCTATTCCTTTTTCTATTCCAATGTTAACTAAATATTCGTCACGGGGGTTAATCATCATTTTTTCTTTCCTTTTTTTGGGGTTATTTTGCGTTTTGTATTTGTTCTGGTGTTAGTCCGGTTATTTCTTCTATTTCTTCTATTGTCATTTTTGTGAGCAGTTTTTTTGCTATTTCAAATTTTTCTTTCTTTATTCCTTTTTCTATTCCTATTTCTTTTCCTTTTTCCATTCCTTTTTCTATTCCAATGTTAACTAAATATTCATCCCTTGGATTTATCATCATTTTTCGTACCTCCATGAATTTGCTTTTGTCATTTTCATCAAGCATATTCCCGCTAAGCACATCCAAAATGTATAGTATCGCTTCTTTTTCGTTAGCATCTATGTTTAACCTTTCTATTAGTGAGGCGGTTTTTTTAAGGATTTCCAATGTTTTTTCGCTGTAGTCCGTATATGCTATCAGCTGCAGGCATGCTATTGTTTCATCCGTTATCGTTTCATTATTTCTTATTTTGTCCTCAACCTTTTTAAGTATTTCTTTTGCCTTAAAGTCTTTAAGGGATTTCACATGCATCGTATATATGCAGTCATCGTTTATGATATAATCCTTTTTGGTGTAGGGTGCCTTTTTTGTACAGAGAATGTATAGCTCCACCTTGCGGTTCTTGAAAACCCTGAGGGAGGACACATATTGGAAAAATCTTGTAATGTCTTCATCGCTGGGCAGCTTTTGATTGGCATTCAAGTATTATGCATATCTCCTCGCTTCCCTTTTTTGCCTCGCCCACAAAGTCCATGCGATGCAGCCGCGGTGTTGAGCTTGTGATTTCCGAGGAGATTATGCTGGTGATTTCATGGGGAATTTCCAGAAACTTCAGGACTCCGTTCGCATATTTCTGAACGGTCTTCTTAAAGACGTAATCCGTATATTGCGGATATTCATAGCCGCCATCTGAAATATTTTTCAAGTTGCTCATATGGGTTTATTTAATTTTTAAACTATTTAAAATTATCTGATAATCAAAATAAAGTCAATTTGCTATTTTAATACAATTTAACATAATTAAATCAATTTTTCATTATGGATATTGCGGTGTAAACTTTATATTTCAATTGGGATAGAGTTATTATCATGAAATTCTCGGGCTTCATGAACGTCTATCGGATGGATGACATGAGTTGGAAATACGTCTTCGGCGAGAAGTCACACACGGCTTCCAACCTGAAGGATCTGGAGTTTTTGGTTCGCATGCACGGATTGAAGTGGGCCGTTCTGGATAGGGACCTTGCACAGAAATCACTTGAGGAGGACAAGGCCAACTACACAGGATTCTTGAATGTATATCGGAAGGGAGATTATTGGCATTACAGGGGGTCAGGCCTGAAATCCCACAGCCTCCAGACATTGAAGAAGAATGTTGTAAAGGAGGGTCTTGAATGGAGGGAAACCGATAAGGAACTTGCATATAAGAACTGGAAGCTTGACTTGAGACGCTTTTCCTAAAAATGGAATGGGATGGTTTGGATGATTGAGCTGGAAAAGAAATATGTTTTCCACATTCCTCTTTTCAGGCATGATGATGGAAAGCTGACTGAAATCGACATTGACGGTCCTTTGGATGACCTGATTGCCAGGTTCGATGAAAACGGCTTTGACAGCCTGTACGCTACAAGGGCCAGGAGCCATTACAAGTCAAGGTGCTTTGACGAGCTGCTGCTAACGCTTTTCGTTTCATCCAGTGAGAATCCCGAGGAGATATTCAGGAAATGGTTTGAAATGAACAATGATGTCCTGGGCCAGGAGGCCTTGGGATGGGAATGTGGAAATCGGCTGTTCGTTGTGAAGCTATAGCTTATGCTTTTTTTCTGTTCTGCAATGGAACAATCTATTAATCGATAAATCGGTCTTGTAGAAAAATTAGCCGATAATGCTCAGGGGAGTATAGTAATATTTCCGTAACTTATGGCATATTCTGTGGGTGAAAATGATGTCCTCTGATTGACAAAAATAAGCTTCATATGCCCTTTAGATTATAACATTTTGAGGAAACCTCCACCATATTTACTATGTAAAAATCATGTCCTCACAAAATTTTTTAAAGGAGAAATATAAACAAGTAAAACAAGTAAATTAAAGAAAAATTATATAGTGTTTGGAATGAAGGTTTTGGAGTAAAATATTCAAAACATATGTGATGGATTGTGCTTTTGATAAAGACATGCCTACCAGAAGAGTATATGCTGAAGATTTAGCTGAATCGATTATGAGATATTTAGATCCATACGATACAGAGTTTGTCAAAAAATTTCCAAATAGAGCAAAATTTATTAAAGAATTATTAGGAGTTGAACCTGGTGAGAATAGGTCCTATAGAAAATGATGTGTCTGAAGAAAAAAAAGAACTTACTGATGGTAGAGTAGTAATTAGACATTATGTTAGGTATGACCCTTCTCAAGATGGTTATTTAGATTCAACAAGATTTTGGGGCTCTCATTATATTGAATGTATTTATAATTCTAATGGTGGATTAATTAGTAAGACACTTAAAGAAAATAAGTTTGGTCAACAGGAATCTAAAACTAGATCTAAACTTCGAAAAGGTTTGGAATGAATGTTTTGGAGTAAAATATTCAAAACACTAATAATGGATGTGAAATGATGAAACATGCTAGATTTTATAATGACCAGGAATTTTTACATTCTCAAGAAGAAATTGAAAAAGATTGGCTTTGGATTTGGGAAAATTCTAATGATCGTAAAAAATTTGAGAGGGATCTTGAAGCGGAAGACCCTAAAGCATTTCAACATTTCAGGGATAATGTTTTAGTTAATCATCCGGAGTATAATTCGTAATTATTTGTTTATTCTCATTTGTGTTAGCAAAGTAGGTCACATCACATATGGTGGTTGTGGCCTTTTTTAATAGACTTTTTTTAAATAAAAAAAACAATCTGAGGTGTTAGCGTATGCTATCTAAAATTAATTTGTTTTACAACAATTACTGCCTTTGAAATATGAAACTAATTATACTGTCATTGATGAGTTTGGAATGAATGTTTTGGAGTATAATATATGTTGATGTTTATCGCTCTTGAAGTTTGGTGAAGTGCATCTTTTTTATTGATATGCACAACATATAAATAAGTTTTCTTACTGAAATTTGATTAGAAAGACTTTAGGAAGGGTATGACATGGCCAATTTTTGCACCAATTGCGGAAGCAGAGTAGGAAAGGAGGATAATTTCTGCACCAAATGCGGAGCTAGGATAGATAATCGCTTATTTGAATCAGCATCCGACAGCATGGAAAAAATCCAGGCTAAAAGAGAACTTAAAAGGGTTGTCGGCGGAATATTGACACACAATTCCTTCAGCGATGCAGTATATCACAATGGTCTGGATGTTATTGGTACCCGCAAGGCCATCAAAAGACAGGTGGAGAAAGAGATAGATTCCGGTCAAATCACAAGCGGCGGTGTGGAATTCAGGGTGAACCAGCTGATACTTGAACACAAAGCCGAATTCGAAGAGCAAAAAGCCAGGATTGCTCGGGAAAAGGAAGAGAAATTAAAAATGGTTGATGAAATTTTTGAATCATATGAAATCCAGTCAAGAAAAGAAATGTTCCATGTCACCGATTCACAGGCAATCTCAATTAAAAATGATTTAAAGGACAGGCTCATTAACAAAGGAGAAAATATGAGTGAGGATGAAATCAGGTCATTCATACGGATAGAATTTAAAAGGGCGAACGAAGAACAGGAAAAGGCTAAAATCCCAAAGGAAAATGAGATGACAGGAAGGGACGAACCCGATTATGGAGGCTACTGCAGTCTGAGATGCAGACATTGCTACGAGGAATATCTGGACAGCATGGGAGGCATAGTCGGTGATTTTGATGCCGGTGGAAGTTATGAATATTACTGCACTTTGGGCCATCATGTATCCTTCGGACGTTTCTGCGAGGATTATGGATAATGGTCATGACGGATTTGCTAAAGGAAGAGTGGCCTTTCACATATTCAAATAAAAAAATGGTATTCCTGCACCATTCGGATGGATGCTTCCCCATGGGGCCTAGCCGCGAAGCTTCAATATTCCCTTTTTGCTTACAATGCTGTCGGCTCCGGAATTCTTGATCATCCTGAAGCATATCGGGCAGGGTTCGGCGTCCATTATCTCCACCCAGTCACCGTCGGCATACATTTCCCCTGCAAGGAATATGGTTGAGCCGAGCATCTCGTTTCTACTTGCGCTTATCATAGCATTCTGTTCGGCATGCACGGAAAAGCAGTCGTTGTAGTTTCCTGAATTTGACGGAAGGTTCATCCTTTTACAGTTTCCCCTGTCGCAGCAGTTTTCCTCCCCTCTCGGATTTCCGTTATAGCCTGTGCTGACTATCTCGTCATTGTTCACTATCACCGCACCGTATCGTCTCTTCAGGCAGGTGCTTCTTTTTGAAACGGCAAGCGCGATTGCAAGGTAATATTCGTTTTTGCTCATTCGGTTTTCATCTGACATGTGTCTCATCTCCCTTTGAATTGAAAATTTCCGTTGATATATGATTTCTTTGGCTTTTTTTGGTGTTTGTAGGATTCTGCAGGCTGACGAAGGTTCTTTTCTGGTCGAATCTGTCTGCCGGTTCCTTCAGTTTGGGCATGCCCTGTCGGACAGGTGTCCTTAATTTCGAATCCGTCGCCGCAGTCCATGCCCTTCACCTCTGTTGGTTATAATATTGGCTTCGGGGCTATAATATTTTTGCGGATTTCGCCGTCATCTAGAACCTTTTGTATATGTCCAGCTTTTGTGACTTGTCATGCCATCTGTTCGGGTCCTGCATACTGTCTAGGGTCATGTTCGGATAAAAGCTGGGGCATGTGTCTGTCGGGGCGGTGTGCTCCTGTGTGATTGTGCAGATCACTCCATCGGCTGCGCCGTGGAGCCGGGTGTTGGCATGCCAGTGGATGCAGTTCAGGCATACCCTGTCGTGGTTGATGTCTGAAATTCTGATTCCGTCTAGATTGTACATTCTTTTTACCTTTTATAATAAATTTTATTTATATAAAATCACCTTTGGGTCTTGCTTCAATTCCAAATTCTTCATACATTTTTCTTGTTTTCGGATTGGATTCAATTGCCAGGTATCTTTCTGGATTATCGCCGTGTGTTGGAAGGACTGCCTTTTCAAGCCAGTATCTTTTTAGTTCATGAGGTCTTTTACCAAAATTCCAGTAAGATTCGGCTATTTTCAAATCGGTGTTTTCTTCGATGTGTTTTAGGGAGTCGTAGGATGTGTAGTATGGGCTTGCAGTGATTAGAATGATATAATTGTCTTTGATTAATTCGATTAATTGGTGCTCATATTGTCTTTTGTTAATCTTTTCTGGCAGTTTCTCGTATCTGATGGCCCAGGAATTGGAGATTAATGTGTAGTTTAAATCAAGAAGAATGATTTTGTCTTTTGGAATTTGTTGTTTTTGGGTTAATATTTCCTCTTTGGTATTGTTTTCAATCAGCTTCTGACCGCAAGTCAGACAGTATTCTTCTTTATCCTCATTTTCTGTCTCGCAGGCAGGACATATTTTCATATTATCATCACCTAAACTTTCCAATTGTTTCTAACGCATTGGTTTCTGAATTTAATTGCTTCGCCCATATCATCAAATCTTCCAAATACCTTTTCCTCACCACCAACTTCATTTTTAACGATATATTCATCGCCGGTGAGATAGACAAAGGCATCAATTTTTTCTTCATCACTGGTATCTTCGACTTGCCAGTTGTTATTTAATAGTACTTCCCGTGCTTCTATTGCTTCCTCTTTTGTATCGTATGTTCCGAAGTATTTCAGTTCCCCATCAATGACTTTGGAAACGACGAATTTATCTTTTACTTTTCTTATATAATTCAATCTTTCCAAATTAGGGTTTGTTATAAAACTTCTCAAATATTTTGGAGGAATTTTGCTTGTATCCCAATCGTTTTCAATAAGCAGGTCTCTAAGTTCTTTTGCTTCTTCAGGTGTTGGAAAAGCTCCAAAGAATTCCGGTTTGCCGTCAAGTACTTTAAGAACTCTAAAGCAATCATTGTGAAATGTTATATACCTACCATATTTGCCTTCTTTTCTACTGGATAAATTTTCACCTTCTGAAAAGCCCCAATTGGTAGAGACTAATTTGTCACGGGCAATAAGAGCCTCTTCAAGTGTGTCATATGATCCGAAGTAGGTGTCTTTTCCTTTGATTGATTTTATGATGATGTATCTGTTGGTATGTCGTCTGATGAATTTGTGTTCTGTTGAATCCCAATTTATAAACTCGTCATTGAGTGGATTGTCGTCTTCTTTAGTCCAGACACTTGTTATATAGACGGGTTTTCTAGGTTTTTGTTTAACTTCTTTAACATATTTCTCAAATATTTCAGGATTTTTCTCCTCATGCCTTTCGACATATTCATTACAGGTCCAGCAGAGTGGTTTGGCTGATTTGATGATGGTTTCGGGGGATGTGTAGTCATCCACATTATAGACTCTCAATCCCTTGTCTTGTCCGCAGATGCTGCATTTTGTTTCATTTAATGGTTTCAGTTCATCATCATCAATTGCCTTTTCGATAATGACTTTTGAAAATTCCCTGATGTCGGCTGAAAAGCCATGATAGTCATCTAAAATTTTATCTCTTTCAGGGGTCCAGTAGTTCTTGTTGTATGTTGGGGGAAGGGGGATTTCACGAACCTCTTCCAAATATTTCCTGAATTTAGGGGGGTTTGTAATCTTGACTCCATGAACTCTGCTGTGGCATTTATAGCACATAGGTATTGAATTGCCTACAACCTTTTCCGGAAAGTAGTTTTCAACATGATATACCCTAATACCCTTGTCCTGACCGCAGATAAAGCATCTGGTCTCTTCAAGCGGTTTCAGTTCACCCTTTTCAATCGCTTCCTGTTGGATTTTTTCAACTTCCCTTTCCTTCGGACTGAATCCGTTATATTCTGTTAATCCCATATTCTTTCACCTACATCAAGGACTTTTCATCATAAACCTGTTTAAATAACTCGATAAAGTAATCGAAATCATCCTCTGATTTCAGATCAATCTGATAGTTTACGCTTGACCCTCCGCTACTTGATTTGGACAGGTCTTTTGTTTTGTTTTCCTTATCGTCAAGTGTCTTTGTAAAGAACCATATGCTCAGTGATTTTGATAGGAAACGGACAACGCATATGAGATTGTTATTTATCTTGTATGAGGAGAGTGTCTTGAAGATTTCCATGTCCAGGTCATCAAATTCGGACAATAATCTTTCCTTTAGACTGTAATATAACTCGTTGATTTCTAGAGATTTGTCCCTTAACAGATCATCTTCAGAAAAATCCAGGCTGTTTAAGTTGATTTGAATGTTCTTTTTGTCAAGCACCACTTCTCTGATTGATGTTGCGCTGTCGTTTATGATTTTGTCATATGAAACACATCCGTTTTCATATAATTTGACCTTCCAGAGTTCAAACGGAAGGTCTGAAAATTCTGTTGATTTCAATTGATACTTTGTAAAAGCTGGTGCTATAATCATTATTTTCGTATTTGAAAAATCAAAATCCTCAATATCAAGATTAAAACCTGTTATCTCATTATATTTTTTGATGAAATAGTATTTATTGTTCAAAAGCAGTGAAAGATAGCTAAATCCCTGGTCTATTACGCTGTATTCCAGTTTGTTTTTGTATTCTATAATGACAAAGGAATTGGTTTTGGGATTAAATGCGAGAGTATCAATTCTCAATCGTTTGTATTCAAATTCTGTTTCAACGAACTGTAAATTAAACAGTTCTTCAAGGTTATTTTCTGTAAGTCTTTGAAGTTTACTTTCTCTGTCAAAATCTATTCTGCTAGGTCTTAACTTTCCCCCATCAATATCATAAAGAGTCATGTTAAAAATATTTATTATTAACATTATATATACTAGTTATATGAAAATTGTATCTTGGAACTGCAACGGTAAATTCAGGGAAAAATTCAGTCAAATCGTTGAAGAGGCTGCAGACATTTATGTAATCTGTGAATGTGAAAATCCGGCTGAGTCAACAGATGAGGACTATATTGAATTTGCTGGGGATAACTATTTCTGGACTGGAGATCTGCACTATAAGGGTCTTGGAATATTTGCTTGTGATGGTGTTGAAATTGAAAAACTTGAATTTAATGGTGACTTTAAACATTTCATTCCTGTTTGCGTAAACGATTCATTTAATCTGTTGGGTGTATGGGCAATGCCGAAATATGTTGAAATGATACATGATTTCTTTGACGCTAATGTTGATTTGTTTGATGAAAATCTTGTGATGTGCGGAGACTTTAACAGCAGTGTAGTCTTTAACTATCACCATCCAAAAGCCAAAAATCACACCGTGCTGAATGAGAAACTTGAAAGTAAAGGTTTAGTTAGTGTTTATCATTATCTGACAGGTGATGAGCAGGGTGTGGAAAAATCACAGACATTTTACCAGGCAAGACATTTGAACAATCCCTTCCATATGGACTTTGTTTATGCTGGTGAAAATGTTGTTAAGGAGTTTAATATTTTAGACCATTATAAATGGATTACTGTAAGTGATCATTTGCCTTTGGTGTTTAAAATTTAATAAAACAAGTTTATTCAGATGGGGGCTATAGATAAGAGATTTAATATTGTTCTTCCAAAAACTAGCAACAGTCTCTCAACTTCTGATTCATTATCAGATAGATATGTAATCTCATTTAAGATAACATCCTGATTAAGAATACGGATTGATTTGTCCAGCTTGTTGTTTTGCAGTCTTAGATTTTGAGCTATTGAAACATTAATTAATGGGTAAAGTTTGTATTTGTATTTCTTTCTTTTTTTCTTGTTTTAGGAGCAATACTTACTTGGATTTGTTTTTTATTTATTTCTAATCCATTATTCAACCTTGAATAATTAATCTTCATATTTATTAGCTCAAAAAAGTTAATTAAATGATGAAGGTACATTATAGAAGGAAACTAAATGGTAAGACAATTTCACTAACTTGTAAGATATACTCTATGTAAATTTGGTAACATAATTTGAAAAATTTGATTGTTTAAAATTAATGCACCTTCAATATATACTCTAATAAACTTGCTAAGAATTGCACCTTGTTGAAATCCTATTTTAAATTTTTGTTGATTGATCAATATTATA
>NZ_JAZRHE010000060.1:0-2486 GCF_045644645.1 Methanobrevibacter sp. | reverse complement strand
ATATTTTTATAAAAATCATCAACACCACCCATTAACCCATTCCACCAGTTCATTTGAATTTATTTGTGTATTTCACCATTATGTCGTTTTTTGGTTATGGGATATGGTGAGATGAAATCATTTTTTTACAAAAATGTTTTTTATATAAAAGAACTATTTTATAAATTGATGAATTATAAACATGCCTAAAAACAGAAAAAATGGGGTAGATATTATAGACCTAAATAGAAAAAAATCATTAATGCGTTCAAACGAACTTGATAAAATTGCTCTAGAGGACATGAAACATAAATCAAAAGTTAGAATAGGATTTAGTGAATTCTCTAAACAGTTATATGACAATACTAAAAATAAAATTTTAGAAGAATTGAATGCAACTGAAAAAGATTGGAATAATCACAAATGGCAATTAAAGAATCGTATTAGTGATGTGGATGAAATTTCAAAATATGCTAATCTTACAACAGAAGAGTATGATAATATAAAAAAGGTCAGTGAAAAATATAGATTCGCAATAACCCCATATTATTTTTCATTAATAGATTTCAACGATCCAATTTGCCCAATAAGACTCCAGTCATTTCCAAATATTAAAGAATTTGAAGAATCCGGAGAATTAGATCCAATGAAGGAAGAACAATCAAATCCCGCTGGAAAAATTACTAGAAGATACCCCAACAAATTAATTATCAACGTTACCAATGCTTGTCCCATGTACTGTAGGCATTGCCAGCGCCGCAGACTAATAGGCAATTATGACAGAAACACATCGAAAAAAGATATTGATGAATCAATAGAGTTTATAGAAAAAACTCCGACAATCAGAGAAGTGTTGGTTACCGGCGGAGATGCGTTATTGTTGCCCAACAATAAACTAGAATACATATTCAATAAATTATCCCAAATCAACCATGTTGAAATAATAAGGGTCGGAACAAGGACATTGGCAACACTTCCATTTAGAATTGATGATGAACTAGCTGTATTGCTTAGAAAATATAAAGTGAATATTTCAACACAATTTAATCATGCATGCGAAATTACTCCGGAAGCCGTCAGGGCAATTGACATATTAACCGACCATGGAATACTTGTAAGAAATCAGATGGTATTATTGCATAACATCAATGATGACAAATATTGCATTCAGAAAACTAATGAAGAATTGCAAAAATATCGTGTAATCCCATATTATTTATTCCATCCGAAAGATATTAAAGGTACAAAACATTTCCAAGTCGATATTTCCAAAGGTTTAGATATTATGAAACATTTGGAAGGCAGAACAAGCGGCATGTGTAAACCAACATACGTATATAATTCACCTCTTGGCCTTGGTAAAGTGCCTTTAGTGCCTATGGAAAATATTGAACATGATGAAAACGGATATGAATTCACAACATGGGAAAATAAAACAGTCAGAAAAAGATAGATGTAATGATGCTATAACCAAATGGCTATTTTTTAAGAAAAAGAATCTTATTCTTGTCCTTGATTATTTTAAGACAAATGATAAATGTTTCCCATGTGAAAACTCTCATTTACATTGTTAAATTGAAAAACTATAATTAAAATGTGTTATAACTAAAAAATCACATTGAGCACGATTTATTGAAGATTTGTAGAATTCAATGTATTTCTGTATTATTCAAATAAATCAATCCTAAATTTTAAATAATTTCGATTAAATAGTTATTATTAATTCTAATTAAAAAAGGTGATAAAATGCCGGAAACAGATTATTTAAAAATACCTCAAAATAGAGTAGGGGCATTGATTGGAAGCAATGGAGGAGTGAAAAAATCCATTGAAAAAGCAACTGGAACCATTTTAGATATTGATAGTGATGATGGTACAGTTTATATAACACCTAGAGATGATATGGAAGATCCATTAGGCGTTTGGAATGCTAATCATATTGTAAAGGCAGTGGCCCGTGGATTTAATCCTGAAGTTGCACTTAAATTAGTTAATGATGACATTTATCTGGAAGTAATCAGTTTACCATTGTACATCGGAAAATCTAAAAAGGCCCTTGCAAGACACAAAGGTAGAATTATCGGAAAAGACGGAAAAACACGTGAAATAATTATGGAAATGGCCGAAGTAGATATGGCAATTTATGGAAAAACTGTTTCATTAATTGGTGAAATGGAAAACATACTGATTGCTAAAGAAGCCATTGAAATGATTATAAACGGATCCAGACACAAATCAGTTTATGGATTTTTAGAACACAAGAAAGAAGATTTGAAAATGAGAGAATTCAAAGACCTTGTTGGAATTGAAGATGATAAAATTGAATTCAAAGAAGGCATTGAATTTGATGAAAAAGATTTTGAAGGAGAATAACTCCTCAAAACCTTACTTTTTTTAACTTACTTATATATTAACATTTAATAAATAATTTTACAAAGCTAAACCAATATTTTACACCAATACAATTTTTTATCTATTTTGAAAAATGACCATTATAAACTTCAAAA
>NZ_JAZRHE010000059.1:0-2483 GCF_045644645.1 Methanobrevibacter sp. | reverse complement strand
TTAATTTCTTTAATTTTTTTGAGTGCTGGTTTTTCAAAACCAAAATCCGAAAGATTTAATTGCTTTGAAAACAAATAACTAACTGGAGAATAGGTATTTTCTTGCTTCATAATAATATTTATTCTCCATTTTACTATATATAACTATATATTGCTTATTTTTTTCAATCGATGTGAAATTTCAAGTATAAAATAAAAATATTAATGTTAAGATTATTTATTGAAAATTAAAGTAAAAATAGAAAAGAAAAATGTTTTTGAAAGATTTTTTGTAAAAATCAGATGGGATTTCTACAAAGCCAAATTTTTCATAATTAAATTTAGAATTGTCAATCATATTTCCCTAGTTTAAGTTTGATAAAGAAATTATATAACGGTATATTATTCAAGTGTTTCTTATTGTAGAAAAATTGGCATGCGAAGGCATTGGATTTACATTACCGAAAAGCAACGACCATTAAAAGTAGGCCATAGAAAGATTCAACAAAAATTATTGTAAAATAAAAAAAGAGTAGCAGAATTATTCTGCTTTAACTTCAGTAACGAATGTCATGTTTTCAATTGTTTCGGTTTCGCCAGCTTTAATGGTGTAGATTGGGGAACCGAGTAAGATTAATCCGTTACATACTTCTCTGACTTTATTGTCAGTTACTTCTTGCATGTGGGTTCCTTCATAAGTGAAACCTGCGTCTGCGTTACCTTCTAATGCGAATGAAATTACTTCACCGGATTTTTTGTTTGTTGCGTTTACATTCAAAATCATAATTTAATCTCCAAATTATTTTGATGTTTATAGATATGTTGGTTAACATTTTTAAATGATGCGGTTTTGATTCAATGTTGGAATGCCCTTATTCCATATGGCTTTCAAAGATTAGTTTATCAATGATGTCCATATCCAAATTCTCTTCAACTATTTCGGCCAATCTGTTAAGGGAATAATCCTTTTGAGTTTCATATGGATCTTCACCATATTTAGCTTCAAGACCTTTCTTGACTCTAATGTAGTTTAAGAACTCCCTTCTGAAGTTGTAATTGTGAAATATTCCATGGAAGTATGTTGCAAAGACATTCCCATTGGATGCGCCATCGATAACCCCATCCTCATTGTTTCCTTGACCTTTCTTAATATTTAAAAGGGCGGTGGAATCTAAAAGGTCGCTTGTTCCCTCATGTATTTCATAACCGTGGACTTCCTCTCCGGCTATGCTTTTAAACATCTCACCTGCAATGCCTTCCAGATCATCGGGGATTGTTGCGGTTGACTGTGTGACAATTTTGCCGGCTCTTGAAAAGCTTGATTCAATGTCCAGCAATCCTAATCCGTTGATTGTTCCATGTTTGGATTCGCGCTTGTCTTCGTCATGAATGACATTTCCCAAAATCTGCAATCCTCCGCAAATGCCGACAATTGGGATTTCTGAGGATTTTGCAATGATTTTGTCTGCCAGGCCGCTTTCGCGAAGAGCAAACATGTCCTCTGTTGAGTTACGGGTTCCCGGAATTAATATTGCATCAACATCACCGACATCGTCATTGACGCCAATCATCTTAAGCCCAACATCTTCCTCATACTCGAATGGGTCGATGTCTGTAAAGTTAGCTATTTTCGGCAGGCGGATAACGCCGATGGTGATGTCTTTGTTTTCTGCGAATTCATGGGTGGTCAGTGAGGCAGAATCCTCTTCAGGCAATTTCAATGTTTCATCATAGGGCAGGACTCCTAAAACGGGTTCACCTGTAATTTCTTCAATCCTGTCGAGGCCTGGCTTTAGGATGTCCAAGTTGCCTCTGAACTTGTTTATCACGGTTGCTTTAAGCCTGGACCTGTCATAATCATCAAGCAGGACATATGTACCGGCGATGGCTGCAAAAACGCCACCCATTTCAATGTCGGCTATCAGGATTACGCTGGCATCGGCCATGTGGGCTATTTCCATATTTGCAATGTCCTGGTCACGCATATTAATTTCAGCGGGAGAACCGGCACCTTCGATTATTATAACATCATATTCATCGGATAAAATCTTAAAGCTTTTTTTTATGGCGTCAAAGGCAGCATCGTGGTATTTGTGCTGGTAATCGTAGAAGTTCATGTCTCCGATGGATTTCCCTTGAATGATTACATTGGAAGTGAAATCCCCTTTTGGCTTAAGCAAAACAGGGTTCATGTGTATGCTCGGTTCAATCATAGCCGCTTCGGCTTGCAGCATTTGCGCTATTCCAATTTCGCCGTTTTCTTTTGTGGTGTATGAGTTTAAAGACATGTTCTGGGATTTGAAGGGAGCTACTTTATATCCCCTATTCTTATAAATTCTACATAATGCTGCCACAAGCATGCTTTTTCCTGCGTTTGATGATGTTCCTTGAACCATGATGCACTTTGTCATGTGAGAATATATTGAGTTAATGCTATAAATAATTTTTAATTTAGAAAAATGAAAGTGAGAATGATATTTTTTTTGATGTAAAATCATTATTGCA
>NZ_JAZRHE010000058.1:0-1741 GCF_045644645.1 Methanobrevibacter sp. | reverse complement strand
AGATGGTACTGGTAAGGCTATTAGCAATGCAAATGTTGGCATTGGTATTCTCGGTAAGGTTTATACTTTCACTACTAATTCCAAAGGTGTTGCTAAGTTGCCTGTTACTTTGGCTCCGGGAGTTTATGATGTAAATGCTTCTTTCGCTGATAGTAATTATGTATCTAGTTTTGTCAGTGCTACAATTACTGTTAATAAGGCAATTTCTAATTTGACTGCTACTAATCTTGTCATGACATATAATGATGGTTCTTCTTGGTCTGTTACTTTGAAGGATGGTACTGGTAAGGCCATCAGTAATGTAGCCGTTGGTATTGGTATTGTCGGTAAGGTTTATACCTTTACTACTGATGCTAGTGGTGTTGCAAGTTTACTTATTAATTTAGCTCCGGGCACTTACAATGTTAATGCTTCTTTCAATCATGCCAGATATGAATCTAGTTTTGTCAGTGCTACAATTACTGTTAATAAGGCAAATCCTACTTTAGCTACAAATAATCTTGTCATGTTCTATAAGGATGGATCATCCTTTAAAGCAACTTTAAAAGATAACAAAGGCAAAGCTATTGCTAATACTGCTATTAAATTTACCATCCTAGGCAGAACTTATACTGTTGAAACTGACTCCAATGGTGTTGCATCATTAGCAATCAACTTAAAGCAAGGCACCTATGACATTTCAACAAAATTCGAAGGAAACAACAGGTTTAATGCAGTCGTAGTTAATAACACTATTACAGTTAAAGATTCAGGTATGTCCATTTCAGCCAATGATGTAAATATGGTCTATAAAGACGGCAGTAGCTATGATGTTCAATTGATTGATAGCAATAACCAGCCTGTCGCTCTTGCCAATGAAATCGTAAAAATCACTATCGTAGGCAAAACATATGACATCAAAACTAATGGAAATGGTATTGCAAGTTTGCCGATTAATTTAAAGGCCGGTACTTATTCTGTTACCGCTGAATATAATGGCAAAACAATATCAAATACTGTAACAGTAAACAGTGCATAAAAATATAAATTATTTAAATAGGACTTCATGTCCTAACTTTTTTTTTTATTTTCTTTTTAATATGCTCTGTATTCATTATTTTTATAATATTGATAAATTTTAAATAATTATTTATTACATAAATAATATTAATATTCAATTTCACTGAATATTATTCTAATTGATAAATTATAAAGGAGATTTTAATTTTGAGATTAAATAAAATTATATTGGTTAGTTTAATTTTGCTAGCCATTTTAACTTTTGGCGCTGTAAATGCTGCCGATAATGCAACTGCAGATGCTTTAGCGGTTGCTGATGATGGAGGGAGTTATGAAATAGCTTCTTCTGTTGATGAAATAGAAATTGATGGTGATATCGCTACGAATGTCTCATCTGGTGATAATGCTATCAATGATAATGTAAATGACGATTCAAATACAAAATCAAAGCTTAGCGCATCAAATGATGAAAAGGTGCTTGGTGATGATTATGAGATTCTTACTCCTGAAGTTTTCCATGAACTTGGATTTGATAGTGGTACTGTTACTAGTGGAAATTATAAAATGGAAGGAGTATTTACTGCTGATGAGTTTCCTTCATTCATATTCTTTGATGGAGGTTGTGTTATAGATGCTAGTGAGGCTGAATTTATTGATATTGGAATTATCTTGCAGGGTGATGTGCAAATTAGTGGATTAACCATTACATCTTCAAAATATATGGAAAAGTCGGATCGTAGCC
>NZ_JAZRHE010000057.1:0-3344 GCF_045644645.1 Methanobrevibacter sp. | reverse complement strand
CAGTGCAGGAATTGTTATTCTCATACAGTTGCTGACATCACTGTTCTTGTCACTTGCCGCCATCCTGAGAACAAAAATTTAATTTAAAGAAATATTTAAAAGAGATTGTGAAATGAAAATTACAAATAATAAAATGAAAACTTTAAAATTAATTGATACCTCTTTTATTACTCAATATAATTGTAATTTTACTGATAACGAAGCATACCATGGTGGTGCGGTTTACTTCTCTAGTAATGGTGAAGTGAGAAATTGTAATTTTACTAACAACAAAGCAACTGGAGAATACAGTTATGGTGGGGCTGTTTACTTCTGGGATCAAGGTACTGTGACAAATTGTAATTTTGCTGATAACTCTGCTTATAATGGTGGTGCTATTTTTAGTATGGGGTGGTATACTACTGCAGATACTTGTATTTTTAAAAGAAATTCTGGTGATAATGTAAATACAGTTATTTATCCGCCTACATTAAATGTTAATAATTTTACAACAGTTTATGGCTCAGGTGAGAAATTAACATTTGATTTAAAAACAAACAGCAGCATTCCTGTAACTAATGGAAATATCTCAATAAGTGTGTACTTTAAAGACAATGGTGTCTGGGTTCGCAATTATACTTGTTTAAGTGGTGAAGGTTGGATTCCAGATTTACCGGTCGGTTCTTATATTGCCTTTTTCGATACTGAATATGCTGAATTCCAAAAGATCAACAGAACAGTAACAATAACAATGCCTAATGTCAGGTATTCTATAAATGTTTCTTCAGTTACAACCAACAACAAGACTGTCAACATCACTGCAAAAACTGACATTCCAAAAGATATTCTTTGGGAGGGTAAATTTCTATTTAACTAACTAGTAAATTTCAAGACATATGATTTAAATCAAAACACCAACAAAATAATTAGTTTTGCAGCCATTACCTTTATTTTAATGAATAGCTTAATTCATTTAATCAAAAATGACAAATGTTAATCCAATCCCATCTAAAAAATTTGATTCTAATTAGAAAAACTCAAATCAGTATTATGAAACTGCTAAAAATAGTTTCAAAAAGATTTATTAAATTAAAAAATTTTAAAACTCTAAAAAATTTCAAATTTGATATTAAATATTCTATATGAAAATGTGGAAAAAATATTTTTAAAATTAGTGACAAATTTGAAATTGATGTAAGTCAAAAGAAAATTATATTCCAGAGATATTGAACTCGGCTTTTAAAAAAATTATATTTTTTTAGGTAACCATATGATTTTCTATTAGTTTGAAAATATACGAACAAAGGTAATATTTATCATTGGTGAAGGTAATATATTATCTTGTAAATTGTCACTAGAAAACCGGTAACCTTATGAAAATCAGACACCTTACTTTTAGTTACTATTTGTAACTTTAATTTCTTATAGTATATAAATTTACTTATTCAAGCATCATTGCAATCTTCAAATTTAGAGAAGAATATCTCATTTCAGATGAATCATTAAATATTTCGTTAATTTCATTAATGATGATTTTTAAAGCTTTGAAATTTAATTATATTTGTTAATCATTCTTTAACGAGTTTTGATAATTTAATTTTTTGGCCAAGATCTGTTTTAAAAAAAATGGTTAGTATATGATTTTCGAATTTGACGCCTTGCAGGCTTATGAATTTAGGCAACTTTCAAAAAGTCCAAGAAAGTTAAAAAATACACCATAACCTTGAAGTCAGGTAAAAGTCCAATCAAAAAGGTTAAGGTATTTTTAAAAGTCAAAGGAAAAACCTACAAGGCAACCACTAACAGCAAAGGTAAGGCAACCTTCAAAATTACCAAGTTAACCAAGAAAGGTACTTTCCCCGCAAAGATCACTTTTAAGGGAAATAGTTATTACAAGGCTTGCGGCAAAACCATAAAAATCAAAGTTAAATAAAAAGGGCAGATATATTTTTTTCATGCCCATTTTTCATTTTTCTATTTTAAACATCCTATTGGGATTACTTTCACTCCATCAGGTCTTGTATATGCATATTTTCCTCCAGTTAAAACTGCCAGGAAAGTGGGATTTTCCAGTTTATCATTTTTTTCTATCAGTTCATTTATTTTTAAAAGATTTTTAGCCCCATCCTCAATCCTTTCACTTCCGAGTTTACATTCAATTAATGCGTATCTTCCATCTTTCAGATGAACCACACAATCTATTTCCAAATCGGATTTATCATGGTAATATGAGACTTTTCCACCATGTGAACTGGTATACACATTTAAATCACGGATGCATAAATTTTCAAATACGAATCCAAAGGTTTTTAAATCTTTTTCCATTGACTCTGGACTAGCGTGTAGTGCTGCCACTGCTATTGACGGGTCGAGGAATACTTTTTTATTTCCTGACCTTATTGCTGATTTTGATTTAATATTAGGTGACCATCCTCTTTGGTCTTCAAGTACAAACAGTCTTTTTAGGGCATCAACATATGAATAATATGTGGGTCTGCTGATGTCCATGAAATTTGCCTTCATGTCATCAATGATTGTTTGGTCTTTGGCTAGTGTGGAGTTGTTTCGTGCGATTGATCTTAATAATAATCTTACCCTGTCAGGATCACGTTTGACACCATCTACCGCTGATGCATCTGTATTGCAGATATTATCTAGGTAGGAGTATGCGACGAATAGTTTTCCCTCCCGTGTTTTTTGGTTTAGTGATTCGGGCCATCCTCCACGGCATGCTGCAAAAATTAATTCATCCATTGTCAATTCGGATTCATATTGATTTATATTCATTTCGGGATTGTCGAATAAATCCATTATTGAAATTTGGCCGTTGGATTCACCACTTTCGTATAGGCTCATTGTCCTCATAAGTAACCTGTGTATTCTTCCGGTTCCAGTGTGTCTTTTACCATCTTCATTCACTACTGTTGAACCTGTTAGAATGTATAATCCATATCCATCGGTTTCATCCACACTGGTTCTGACTGAATCCCATAATACGGGTGCTATTTGCCATTCATCTATTAGTCGGGGTTTATCTCCTCTTAATAATCTTGATGGTTCAATGTCTGCCCACATCATGTTTGTTTGGTATTGGTCTTTATCCTGTAATTTTAGAACGCTTTTTGCGTGTCTTTCTGCTGTTGTGGTTTTTCCACACCATTTTGGACCTATGATTAATATGGCACCTATCATTTCAAGATATTTATCCAAATCATCATCTATAATTCTTTTTAAATATTTTACCATTGTTCTCACATACAGTATTTTATATTTTTTCTACTTTTTACTTTATATTTTTTCATTAATATACTTTACAATTTTTCCATAGTTAATTTTACATTTTTTCCAATTTTTACTTTACAATT
>NZ_JAZRHE010000056.1:0-20723 GCF_045644645.1 Methanobrevibacter sp. | reverse complement strand
AAAGATTTAAAATTCCTAAAGCTTATTCAGATATCCAAGGTAATAGAACATTCATTAAAAACTTCAAAGATGTGGCAGAAGGTTTAAACAGAGACCCTCAACACTTATTAAAATTTTTAATGAGAGAATTAGGTACTGCTGGAAATATAGAAGGTCAAAGAGCAATTTTACAAGGTAAATTTACACATTACTTAATCAACGAAAGAATTGAAGATTATGTGGACAAATATGTTATTTGTCATGAATGCAACAGACCAGATACAAGAATTATTAGAGAAGGTAGAATATTCTTACTTAAATGTGCTGCATGCGGTGCAACAGCACCTTTAAAATCATTATAATTTACCTTTTTTTACTTATTTTATTGATATTATGTTTTGTCCGGAGTGTGGAAGTACCGATAGGAAAATGGTTGGTGGCATCTGCATAGACTGTTTTTTAAAGGAATTTCAAATGATTGAAATACCAAAACATATTGAAGTTCAAATCTGCAGCCACTGCAACAGCAAACTTGAAGAGGGAAAATGGAGCGAAGAATTTATTCCCGAAGAAGAGATCATCTACAGAGCCCTTGAGAGAAACATTGAAATAGCCGATGAAGTTTCAAATGAAATAATTAACCTTGAAATCGACCAGATCAAAGGAACAATAGCCAGCTGTTATGTGGAGGTTATTGGAGAAGTTCAGGGAACACAAATTGAAGAAACCCACGATACGGAAGTTAAAATACGAAAAACCGTTTGTCCAACATGCAGCAAAGTACAATCCGGATACTATGAATCCGTGGTTCAGTTTAGAGCGGACAATAGGGAAATAAAAAGTGAAGAATATGCCAAAGCTGATGAAATAGTTGAAAGAACTTTGATTAAACAATCCAAATCAGATAAGCTGGCATATTGCCCCCAAATAGCTAAACTAAAAGAGGGATATGATTATTATATCGGTTCTTTTAAAAGTGGGAAAAAGGTGGCTGAAAACTTAAGGGAAGAATTTGGAGGAGTCATTAAAGAATCTCCAAGACTCATAAGCGAAGACAAGTCAACCGGAAAAGGACTGTATAGAATTTGGATTTCAGTGCGAATACCCGAATTTGAAGTTAACGATTTCGTGAAGTTTGAAGATAAAATAATTCAGGTAACCGGCATCGGGAAAAATAGCGTGGTGGGCAGCGAAATTTCAACAAATAAGAAGCATAATATTCCAATGAAAAGTTTGGAGGAAATTGAACTCGTCAAAAAATACGATGAAATCGAAACTACAACAGTTATTTCCAAATCACCCAACATAATCCAAATCCTGGACCCGGCAGATTATTCCGCAATTGATTTGGAAATGAAAGAGGAATTCTCCAACTGCAACATTGGGGATGAAGTGAAACTTATCAAAATTGATGATTACATTTATTTATTGAGTTAAGTGATATAATGAACATTGAAGAAAAAATTCAATTAATTGAAGAAGGAACCCTGGAAGTTATAGATGCAGAAGAATTGAAAGAAGTTCTTTTAAAAGAACAGCCTATAGCTTATACCGGTTACGAACCTTCAGGGAAAATCCATTTAGGGCATGCTGTAACTGTACAAAAATTAAAACAGCTGCAAAGTTTAGGTTTTAAAATTAAAATCCTTCTTGCTGATTACCATGCATTCTTAAATGGAAAAGGAACTGTCGAAGAGATAGCTGAAACCGCGGAATATAATAAAAAATGTTTCCAGGCCTTGGGTCTTGATGAAACTACGGAATATGTTTTAGGTTCATCCTTCCAACTTGAACAGGATTATACCGATAAAGTTTATCAGTTAGCTACAATGACCACTCTAAAAAGAGCCAGAAGAAGTATGGACCAAGTAAGTCGTGCAGATGATAACCCTAAAGTGGCCAGCGTTATTTATCCGATTATGCAAACAGTGGACATGGCCGCCTTGGAGGTGGACATTGCCCTTGGAGGAATGGAACAGAGAAAAATTCAAATGTTGGCCCGTGAAAACCTGGAAAAGATTGGTGAAAACGTTCCGGTTTGTATCCACACCCCATTATTGCATGGCCTTGACGGTGATGCCAAAATGTCTTCAAGCAAAGGCAACTACATCGCTGTGGACGATTCTGTTGAAGTGATCAACAAAAAAATCAACAAGAGTTACTGCCCACAGGGAGAAATCGAAGGAAATCCAATGATTGAAATAGCTGAAACCTTTGTCTATCCCAATCAGGATACTTTACTTATCAAAAGGCCTGAGAAGTTCGGTGGCGATATTGAACTTACACATGACGAATTAATTAATGAATTCAGTGAAGGAAACTTGCACCCAATGGATTTGAAAAACGGAATTAAAGATTTCTTAATTGAATTCTTTGCCCCTGTGAGAAAATACATGGAGGAGAATTAAATGGTTGAAGAAAAAGAAGAATATCAAATGGGTTTGCCGAATGGTGTTGGTGAAGCCATGCTCGCTCACGCATTCGAGCAGTTTGACATTAAACTAGAGCAAACTGAATTCGGACCAAAAATAATCGGCGAATACGATGAGCTTGTAAAAGTAAAAGAATTTTTAGCAAATGCGATTCAAGAAAGATTGAATGAATTGGAAGGAAACAAATAGTTTCCTATTATTTTCTATTTTTAACTAAATATTAAAAAAAAAGATTGTTATCCCAAAAAATTAATTTTGGGAATGTTAAATAAACTAACTTGTTTTTTAATTTATCTGCTTTCCATCAGCATCATATTCCGGCAATACTTCCTTGCCGTTTTCATCATAGTAATTTGAAGAACTATCAGCAGAACTGCTTGAAGATGAGTCTGAAGATGAAGACTGTGAAGATGAAGATGCAGGCACAGATGAAGATTGTGAGGATGAGTCTGAAGATGAAGACTGTGAAGATGAAGATGCAGGCGCAGATGAAGACTGTGAAGAGGTTCCTTGAGAATCTGCAATTGTTTGCTGAATCAGAGTGCTGTTAGCCAGTTCATCCTTAACTTCTCCCTCTTTGATAGTCACATTTTGTGAAATGCTGCATCCAGTATAGTTTTCATCACCGTCAAAACTTGCATCAAGCTTATATTCCCCGGCACCGAGATTATTTAATTTAACAATAGCAACGCCGGTAGCCTGTGTTTCAACAGACTCGTCATAAACAACATTGTTTTTATTGTCAGTGAGTTTGATATGGATGGTTTTACCACTTAAAGAAGTTTTATCCCCGCATGTTAATTTGACATAGATTGTACTATTCTCACCAAGATCTCCTTTGTTCAAAACATCAATACTTGTATATTGGGCGGCAGTGCTTGGAGCAAATATGACTCCCGCTGCCACAACAGCAAGGACAATGACAATTCCGGTTATCATCAATTCTTTTTTATCCATTTTACCACTTACCATATCATCTATTTAAATATTATATAATATTTATCCAAATATATAAAAGTATCTATATCCATTTTTAAACATTGTTTCTTTGAAATAATGCGATGATGGTGATTTTTTCAAAGAATGCAATCCGGACACAATCCGAGATAAGGTGCAACAGCTTTTTTTATATCTGAAGATACTTTATTTATACCGTTATTAGCATCAATTATTTGATGTTCATAATTTTTAGCCAGATTAAGGTAATTATCTCGAACGCCAGTTAAAAATTCTTCATTTTCAAAGGTATCTTCGCCGGAAGTTCTGGAAACTGATTTTTTTACATCCAAATCCAATAATATTAATAAATCCGGCTTTTTGGCATATCTATTAAGTTCCCCAATCCATTCCATATTATCTTGATAAGCAAGAGACGAAATAAATGACCTGTCAGAAATAATAACTTTAGATTCGTCATTAAGCTCATCCATAATCAACATCCTATCCGCTGCAAAAAGAAGCCCCAATGTTTTTTGAACAAGGTCTGTTTTTGCATCGGGCCTTTGCAGGATACGCCTTATCAATTTTCCGATTTCAGAATCCGTTGGTTCGACTAATGTTTCCACTTTGAACCCGTTAGCTTCCAGCCATTCTTTCAATAATTGGATTTGAGTGGATTTCCCAGCCCCGTCAATACCTTCAAAAACTATATACATGAGATAGATTATGTTATTAATTTAATATATAATTAATTACAAAAGTTTAAATGTATAAACATTATCAGGGTGCATAAATAAAATGGTTTTAGAAGAATTACTGGCTCCGGCAGGCTCATATGATGTACTTGTTATAGCAGTCAATGCAGGAGCTGATGCAGTTTATATTGCCGGGCAGAATTATGGAGCAAGAGCATATGCCAAAAACTTCACAATGGACGAGATGAAAAAAGCTGTCGAATATGCTCATTTAAATAGCGTCAAAATCCATGTAACCGTAAACACATTAGTAAACAATTTTGAAATTGTTGATGTTTTAAAATATTTGTTTGAATTATATAGGATTGGAGTTGATGCCGTTATTGTGCAAGACTTGGGATTGATCTGGCTTTTAAAAAAATTTATTCCCGATTTGGAAGTGCATGCATCAACACAGATGGGATTAAACAATTACCCCTCAATTAAATGGGCATCGAAAAACAACATCAAAAGGGTTGTCCTTCCTAGAGAAATCAATATAGAGGAAATTAAAAGGACCCATGACCGCCTTCAAAAGGATGAGATTGACATGGACCTTGAAGCATTCGGGCATGGGGCATTATGTTACTGTGTCAGCGGAAAGTGTTACATGTCTTCATATAACAGTGGGAGAAGCGGCAACAGGGGTGCCTGCGCTCAGCCATGCAGACGGGAATATCGCTTAAAATACAGAGGATACAATATCGGAAATGGATTTTTATTATCCACCCATGACCTTGCAACATACAATAATTTACAGGCCATTTCAGACGCTGGAGTGAAATCATTGAAACTGGAAGGCAGGATGAAATCCGGAGATTATATCGGCACCATCGTGAACAGTTATAGAAACCTCCTTGACGGCAATGAAGGGGACTATGAAAAAGACTTGCACCTTGTCTTTAACAGAAAATTCACCAATGGATACATCATGAATGATAAGCCAGGGGATGTGATGGGAAGAGGCAGCTCAGGCCATGAAGGATTATACATCGGAGACATCACAAAGATTGAAGATACAAAAGTAACCATTGAAATCAAAAACAAGGAAATTCCAATTATTCTGGAGCCCGGAGACGGGATTGCATTCAAATACAACGGCAAGATCAAAGGAATTTACCTTGAAAATATCATAAAACAGGATGAGAATGAAATTATCATAGACACCACACGCCTTGTCAAAGTCGGCACTGAAGTTTTCATCAGCTATTCCAAATCCACTCACGATTATTTAAAACAATTCGAAAAGGAAAGCATTAAAAACAACATAGGAATCCGTTTATCGCTGACATGGGATGAAGACCTGAATCTGTTTACAAAAGTGGAATACCTCATTGACGAAGAGCTGATCAATTTCAGACACAAATGCTTGGACAAATTTGAAAAGGCAAAAAACAAACCGGTAACTGAAGAAACCATTGAAAAGCAACTTAAGAAGACCGGTGGGACACCATTCCATATTGAAAATATTCGCTTTAACAATATGCCTGGCGATATTTTCATACCAATCAGTGAGATTAACCAGATTAGGCGTGAAATTCTAGATAACGCAACCGAACTATTAATGAAGCATTACACCCCCACCAAGAAATCAGTTAAGCAGGTGCGAAAAGACCTAAATAAATTTTTTGAGGATTATGCAAACGACAAAAGTAAAACCAAAAAGAAAAAACCCAAACTGTCAATATTCATAGATGACATTGCGCAAATCAAAGCGGCATCCGGATTTGATTTGAAAAGGATATACTTTGACGGCAACTGCCATTACAACAATCCCCAAGATTATTTCGGCAACATCAAGGAAACCTTGAAGAAAGGCAGTTTGATGGCTGCCCCGACAGAATTTGTTTGGGTGTTAAATTCATTTATAAGTGAAAATGAAGCCATCAAATGCAATGAAATTGTAAAGGATTTGGAAAATGAGGGAATAATCATTTCCGTAATGGGGGATTTTCCGGGAATGGATGAAATATTTGACTGTCCTATTTACGGAAACCACAATTTGAATGTATGGAATAGCTTTTGCGTACGTAATCTGAACGAAACCGGTTTTAAATCATTGATACTGTCATCGGAACTTTCAGGTGAAGAAATTAAAGAATTAATCAACAAGAATCATGACCGGAATATCGATTTGGAAATGATTGTGAATGGAAACCTAGAGGTTATTGTAAGTAAAGATGATTTCACCAATCTAAATGACGGGAAAAACTTCATCATTTCGAATGATGCGGATTATGCCACCCTGGAAGATAAAAAAAGAAAGAAATTCAAATACAAAATATTTTTCGACTACACAAGACAAAGCCATATCATAAACAAAGACTGCCTATGCTTGATTGAAGAGATGAATGAGATTAAAGAAATGGGTCTCGACTCATTGATTCTTGATTGCAGATATTCGAATGAGAAATATACCTCACAAATCCTGTCAATTTACAATGAGAGTCTTGAAGATAAAGATCAGGAAGAATTAACCAAATATAAATACCAGATAATGGATTTCTCACAGTCATATATTAATAAAGGTAATTATATTGAAGGTAGATTGCACGAGGACAAATAATGAGAATTCCGGAATTACTTGCACCTGTCGGGTCAATGGAACATCTGAAAGTGGCCATCAATGCGGGGGCCAGTTCAGTTTATTTATCTGGAAAGGATTATGGCGCACGCAAGTATGCCACCAACTTTACCTTAGATGAAATAAACGATGCAGTAGACATTGCACATCTGCACAACGTTAAGGTTTATGTTACCGTGAATACATTAATTAAGCAGGATGAACTGGAGGACGTGATTAATTATTTATCAAAGCTATATGCAATGGGAGTGGATGCCGTTTTAGTTCAGGATTTGGGTCTGGTCGAGCTGATAAACAAACATCTGCCCAAACTAAAAATCCACGCATCAACACAAATGACCTGTGAGAATCAGCTTAAAATAGATTACATCGAAAGCAAAGGAATAAAGAGGATTGTGCTTCCACGCGAGATGAGAAAGGAAGAAATCCAAAACCTTAAAACAGATATGGAACTTGAAATATTTGCTCATGGAGCATTATGCTATTCCTATTCGGGACAATGTTTAATGAGCAGCTTTAAAGGTGGGAGAAGCGGGAACAGAGGAACTTGCGCCCAGCCTTGCCGCCAAAAATATAAAGTTTCAGGGCTTAAAAATGATGATTACTACTTATCCCCCTGCGATTTAAGTTTATTTAACAAACTAAAGGAAATTTCTGAGTTAAACATTTCATGCATTAAGATTGAAGGAAGAATGAGGAACAAGGAATATCTGGCAATTGTAGTTAGCAATTATAGAAAGGCGCTGAATAAACTAAAAAGCGGGAAAGAAACTGAAAGTGAAGAGATAAACCTAGTTTTCAACAGAGGCCTTATTGAAGGGCACTTCGCCAAATCTCCAAAAAGAAGCATGAAGTCAGGCCATATCGGTTTGAAGATTGGCAAAGTAATCGATTCTCATAAAAATCAGATTGCAATTAGACTTGATGATTCCATTGAAAACATCCCTGAAAAAGGAGATGGACTATTGCTTGTTAAAAGCAACAGGGATTATGGATTGGAAATATCTCAAAATCCAATCATAACCACATTAAATCATTTTAAAAAAGGAAAAATCAAGCAAATTAAAGATTTGACCCGTAAAAATAAGGTTTTAATTGTTAAAAAGGTACGGCAAAACAAAAAAAGTGACTTTGATTTAAATGAATCCGATGCATATCTGACAAAGAAAAACAATCTAATTAAAAAGGTTCGTGAAATCGAAAATAAGGGAACCAGCTATGTAAAATCAAAACTGATCCTTACCTTTTCCATCAAGAATAGATTTCCCAAACTTAAAGGCCTGCTAACACTTGCCAACCATAAGGAAATTAAATGTGAAGTTATGGGAAATTCCCCATTTGAAAAACCCCTTAAAAAAGGCGTTGCACAGGATACGATTAAAAATCAGCTCTCAAAAGTAGACAACTATCCCTATCAGATTACTCAAATCAATGTTAATTATGATGGAACATTATTCATTCCAATAAGTAAAATCAATGAGCTTAGAAGAGATTTGTTCAAAAAATTGGAACAGGAAGTTAGCAACTCCTACAAACACGACTCTAAAAAAATAAAACTGGAGTTAAAAGAGAGTGAAAAACATTCAGACAAAAGCAGCATTTCATTTTACACCAATAATCTGGCTCATTTAAGAAATATTGAAAATGCAGATAGGGTTTATTTGGAAATTCCGCCGGAAAATGACGATTTAAATATCAGTGCTGTTGAAAGTTATAACCTGAATTACATGATTAACTTTTTAAGGGAAGCTTTGGAGATATCCTATGAAAAAAACTATAAACTAATTTGGAAATGGCCAGACATTGCCCACGACAATCTGATTAAAGCTTTGAATAAGGTGAAGGGAATATTAAACAAGATGCATTATACCATTCCAATCATGAACAATACCTTTAAGGGGGACTATGGTCCTTATTCCATCAACATCACCAATGCGGAAACAATAAACAGCCTTGAAAACTATGAACTCCTAACGATTTCACCGGAATTAACTAAAAAGGATTGCGAAGACATTATAAAATATTGCAAAAATCCAGAAAGAATTGAGATGCTTGTTCAGGGGTCTGTTGAATTGATGAAAACACGTTATCCTCTTTTATATGCCCAGGAGATTAAAAAATTAAAAGATGAAACGGAATTTTTCCTGATTGATCGAAAAGATAACAAATATCCAATTCATAAAAGCATTTCAGGTGAAGAGCTTGTTCTATTTAACAGCGAGGAGCTTTCCCTGCTCACGGAGATTAATCACCTCAAAGAGATTGGATTTTGTAATTTTGCAATAGACGGCAGATGGAAAAGCGATGAATACTGTAAAATAATTGATATCTACAAATCTGCCCTTGAAGGAAACATCAACGAAAAGGAACTGTTGGAGTGCAGTTTAAAAAATACTTCCGGTAATTACTAGCATTACTTTTCAAATGCTCTCGGCAAGATTTGATTATTATACATTAACAAATGTTAAATTAAAAAAGGGTTTGGTAAAATGCAAGAGGAAAGAATGACATTGCAGAATATAAAAGGAATAGGAGACAAAATCTCTGAAAAAATAATAAATGGCGTTGGAGGCGAAGAGGAACTCCAAAAAATCGTTGAGGATATTGATGTTGAAAGAATTTCGAATATTGATGGCATCAGCCAAAGAAAAGCTATTGAAATAATGAACCAATTATTAGGGAATCAAAGTTATGACTTCATCAAAAGCGACAGGGCAATGGAAATCTATGAAGACATAATCAATAAAATCTTATCCTATTCCAACACATCCTACTCAAAAAATAGAATTTTGCTGCTTTCCCCTTCAAAAGACATAGGGAAAATCAATTCAAGACTTGATTTTGTAATGTCTGCAAAAGAGCATGTCTCCCAACTTCCGATTATCAAACTAAGAGGCCTGATGAAAAATTTAAAAGAAGTTGAAAAGGCCAAACCCGAGTATGACCCAAGCAAGGCAATCCTTGTTGAAAGTGAAGAGGACAATTCTTATCTCTCAGATTTGGGGCTTAATCAGTATTACCCAATCATTACAGCCAGTGACTCACCATTGCTTAAAGAGGAAATAATGAATTATGATTTGGTATTTTATGTCTATTCTCAAGGAGTGCTTGATTTTGAAGGAATGCCAAATCTCATAATGATTAATATTGAAGAGAATGACTATGAAATTGTTCCTGAAAAGATAATTAACTTCTTTATTCAAAACAAAGATCTGTTCACAAGAGTTCATGAAATCCAAAAGATCAGAAACAAGGAAAGTGTTCTAGGGGATATCATCCCAATCATTGATGAGTTAAATATCATCGACAAAAGAGACGTGAATATTGAAGAATTGGTTAATTCTCTAAAAGATGATATGGATAGCGAATTGGAAAAATCAATAAAAAAAGTTGACCTTGAGGGAGATGAGATTCTCAATTTATTAAACAATAACTTCCCGCCAAAGATTACCAAAATATTTGACGACATTATCAGTAAAAGAAAGGAAATTATTCGCGAAAAAACCGGCATAAGTTTTGATCCATTTCTAAGAACCTACCCAATCCAAATTGATGAAAATGAGATTCAAAGAGTAACCCTGGAACAGTCCTCCAAAAAAGAAAATGATATCTTCGACATTAAAAAAAGTGCAGCCATCCAGCTAAATGCAATTAAGCAAAAGGCGATTAAAGAAGTTGAGGATACAATCAAATTTGATTATGAATTTAGTTTGGGAAGTTTTGCATATGAATACGACCTATGCAGACCCCGATTTGGAGATGAAATTAAATTAAGCGGTGCCCTTCATTTAGAATTGGCGCTTGAAAAAGACAAGGATCATGTTCAAAAAGTAGACTATCAACTAACTCAAAATGAGAACATCGCTCTTTTAACAGGAGCAAACAGCGGAGGTAAAACAACACTCCTTGAAACATTGACCCAAATCTCAATAATGGCCCAGATGGGGCTTCCAGTAAGTGCCGATGCCTGTGAGGTAAAAATCGTTGATGAGATATATCATTTCTCAAAGAAAAGGTCACTTGATGCGGGTGCTTTTGAATCCTTCTTAAATGTATTTATACCAATTGTTACAACAAAAAGTGAAAAATTAGTGTTGTTGGACGAACTCGAAGGCATAACCGAACTTGATGCTGCAGTTAAAATCATATCCACATTTATTGATATGATTAAAGAATCAAATTCTTATGGTGTTATTGTAACACACATGGCAAGAGAGATAATGAATTACACAGATATTCGTGTTGATGGAATTGAAGCAAAGGGTTTGGATGAAAATTATAACTTAATAGTTGACAGAACCCCAAAAATGAATTTCCTTGCAAAAAGCACACCGGAATTAATTTTAAAAAGGATATATGAAAAATCCGACGATGACTTAAAAGCAGTGTACGCAAGGATTTTGAAAAAATTCTAAAAAATTGAACAGAAAATTTTAAAAAAATAAGAGAAAGTAGGATATTATGATATCATAACATCCTCTGTATATTTATTAGTATTTGCATTTGAGTCGGCATTTGATGTGAATTCGACTGAAATTTCATGTTGTCCAAGGTAGCTGTCAGTGATTCCGAATATTGGTGTTTCTAAATCATTGGTGGTGATTTCATTAAATACCAATTTACCATCAACATAAACTAACAAATGTCCATTTGTGAAATTAGAGTCATATAACTTGTTAATTCCTTCAAGTTTCAGTGTGTCTCCAGTGCTTACTATTTTATTATCTCTAACTCTTGTGACGGTATGCTGACTTTTATGCACATCTGCTGGCGGATGTGAAACCGGATAATAGGAAGTGCTTGTTGCAACTTTAGGAACATCGCTTACTTCAGGAGCAGTTGCATTAGTAGCATTAGCTACATTAGTAGCATTAGTTGCATTATCATCACCGCCCATCATTTTCATGAAGATTGAGAGTATATCTGATATGTTAAAATCAGATGAGTTAAAGTTAAAGCCTGATCCATTACCACCAAATCCGGAAGTGTTAAAGTTAAAGCCTGATCCATTACCGCCAAATCCAGATGAATTGAAGTTAAAACCTGAACCGTTACCGCCAAAAGATTGTTTTCCACTACCACTGCTATCTGAAGCAGCCAATATATTATTTTCATTTTCCTCGGCCTGACCCTCACCAGCCTGGCTATCATCAGCCTGATTATCGTCGGCCTGATTATTATTGTTATTATTGTTGTTATTATCTACTTCATCTACTGAATCAGCTGATTTTACATCATTGCTTGAATCATCAGTGAAATTTGTCGCACTGAAAGCGTTCATAGATAAAGACAAGACAATAAACAAAACTAAAAGATATTTAATTTTATTATTTAACATTTGTTTTTCCTCCTTTACTTTAATATGTATAAATGCATATTATCATGATATGTTCTTAATTAATTATATCCCCCACATTGGGGCTTTTTAAAAGATTGGGCAAAGCCTATTTATCCCTAATGTATTTTATTACTAATAAACCTCCAAGAACTGCGCTGAATACGAATCCTATGAATCCGATTGCAGAAATATCCCAGACTTTCGGACCCTTATCTGCCAGGATTGCAATGGATGAACCTACAAGCAATGCGGCAATAATCAATGAAATGGACAATTGATTTTTCAAATCATCCAAACCGGTGTGGTTCATATTTAATTCCAATTCGCCTTTTTCAACTTTATCAAGAGTGCTGTTAAGTCTGTCCGGCAAATCCTTTAATAAATGTTCAATTTCTACAATATAATTAAATCCACCGCCTACAAGGTTTCCTGGTTCGAATTTTGATTTGATCATGTCTTTGGCGAATTTTTCAAGTTCGGCAGTGAGATTGAAGTGAGGGTCCAATTTATCTCCGGCTTCCTCGATGAGTATTATTCCTCTTCCAATCATTACAAATTCCCTTGGAAGAACAATATTGTTGTTGATCATGACATTCATCAAATCATCGAATATGCCATCCATCTGGTCCATATCAACACCGATGTAGGAATTTAACAAGTCATCAACATCTTCCCTGAATTCCTCGGTGTTCTGTTCAGGAGTGATGATATTCATGTAAAGTAATTGATTGATCAAATGGTGTGAATTTCCATCCAACAAAAGCAATATCAATTGGGCGAAGTTTGATCTGAAAGTATCATTTACCACACCCATCATTCCAAAGTCAATGTAACAAAGCCTATTATCGCGAGTTACAAATAAATTACCAGGGTGAGGGTCCGCATGGAAAAATCCATCAATCAATACCTGTTTTAAATAGGATTGGCATCCATATTGAGCAATTTCTGCATTATTAATTCCTTCAATTTCATTGTCATATAAATCGGTTACCTCGTATCCGTCTATGAGTTCCATATTTATGAGTTTGGAAGTACAGAGTTCAGGATAGACTTCAGGTATTTTAATATAGTCAACTTCCTTAAAGTTATTGGTAATTTTGTTAATATTTTTAACTTCTTCCATATAGTTCAATTCTTTAAAGATGGACCTTTCGAATTCCTTGGCCATTGCCGGCAGGTTATACATTCTTGATCCGGAAATATGTTTATCAACAGTTCCGGCCAATCTATTTAATATTTTTACGTCCGGCACAATAACATCATAAATGCCCGGTTTTTGAACTTTGACAGCAACTTCCATGCCTGTTTCCTTTAATGTTGCCTTATAAACCTGACCGATTGATGCGGAACCGAGAGGCTCTTCATTAAATTCAGAATACACTTCCTCTAATGGTTGGCCTAGTTCCCCTTCAATAACCTCCTTCATTTCATCAAAAGGAGTTGCAGGAGTATTGTCCCTAAGCAATTTTAAATCGTCTGCAATTTCATTACCAACCATATCCGGCCTTGTAGCCAATAGTTGACCTAACTTAATGAATGCCGGACCCAATTCTTCCATTGCATATCTTAAATCTGCGACTTCAAAATTTTCATCATCCTTATTCTCTTTCAATAAGCTTGCCAAGTGGTGTTTTTTTGCAACACCCATAATTTCATCGAAACGTTTTCTTGCAACCTTTTTTTCTTCTTTTCCCATTTTATTACCCCATATTTTTAAAATCACCAATTAATAATTAAAATAAACAAGATTTTCCAAATAATTTTCAATATGACCATTTCACATCAATTTTAGTTTCACCTACGTTTGATGGTCTTTCCTTTTTTCATCCAAGACCATATTAACAGCCATTTTTTTAGAATTTTATTAATGTGTCAATGTCAAATATATTATACTTGAATTTAAACATATATATATCTGACTATTTTTGTTTAATAATCATCCAATAATCCTTAAAAAAAAATTAATGGAAAATGATATATGCCTTAAATAACTGAACATGTTTTAAGGTTAATTTAGAAACAAAATTGGATTTTCATAATTATGAATATATTTTATAAAAATGAAAATGTTTTTGGAGGAACATAGATTATATCATCATGTTTTTCAATATTAGTTGTGGTATCCGAAATTATAATCCCATAATCTGCACCGTAACTGTTGATTGCGTGAGTTATTTGCTTTTTATTTTTCCTGCCACGACCCACTTCAATAGGTACAGGATTCTTAAAATCTTGCTGCAATATAAAATCAACATTTCTCTTCTTGTTTGCATCATAATACAATGTAAAATAATTATTTCCTCTTTGTGTAAAATTAAATAAGATTGATGCAACATGATTTTCTAAAAGTATTCCTTCATATTGCTTTATATCCCGAATTGTGTTTCCAGAGTTTTCGGACAATGCATTTCTAATGCTGCTTGTAGCAAAATAATATTTTTTGGTTTTTTTCATGCGTTTAGATGATGTTCCATAAGCTTCAATGGCAAATATCAAATGTGTTTTTTCTAAAATGTCCAGAATATTTTTTACATTCGCTTGAGAAGTCCTTAGATATTTTGCCAAATTGTTTTGTGAAAGATCTCCAGCATTTTGCAGTGCCAGATATCTAAGTATCCTATTTGAAATTGTTTGATTTTCAAAAGTGAAATTTTTAATGGCAACCATGTCAGTGTTTACCACCTTTTCAACCATGTCAACAATATTGGAGGATAACATTCTTAGATTGATTTTTCGAGACAAAATTGGAAATCCGCCATATTTCAAATACTCATCCCAATCATTGGCATTATACTCAACATTGTTAATTAAATCTCTATTCATTTCATTTTCATATTTTATGGCCTTTTGATCTTCACCATTTAAAATCAAGTTAACTAACGAATTTCCAAGATCAATATTTGAGTAATCATATTTTAATTTCAAATGTTCATTATAATTCAGAGGAGTTATGACTCTTTTAAACATTCTTCTTGCCGCATCCGCATTATATTCTAAATTTAATGCAGATGAACCTGTAAATACCATGAAAATTTTTTCGGAACGGTCATAAATTATTTTACCTGATATTGACCAGTTTTTATCATATTGTGATTCATCAATCAATAGGAAAATCTCTTTATCCAGCAATCTTAATTGAGTATTGAATTGATTATTCAGATAAACTTCAACTATCTCCCTGATATCACAATCAACAAGATTATTTAAATCATCACATGAAAGATAGATTATCTGTTCAGGCAGTATTTGCCTTTCATTTAACAGATAATAATAAGCCTGATATAGCAGAGTTGTTTTTCCAACACCTCGAATTCCTGGAAGCACAATAAATCTATTTAACTCATTTCCATCAATAAACTCATCAATACTATTTTTAATTTCTTCAAATTCAAATCTATAGTTTAATTCTTTATCATTCTTAATTAATTTGTCCCTTAACACATAAGGCATGTTAGAACTACTTTCATTTATGAAATTAAGTATTAATTGTGTTTTATCATCCATATCATATGCCCCTTTAGAATATATTGATTAATAAAATATTTGTTAATACATATATAAATACTTAACAAAATATTTTGTTATGTTATCGCATAAACAATAACAAAATACATGAATCAAGTTAAACTCCATAAATCTTAAAAACTTTGAAACTGCGACCGTATGAAAAAACACAAAAATGATATATAAAAATAGTCACGAAAACTTTGAAATATTTAATAAAGATGTTGCCCGTATACTATACAAAATATTTACTACTTTTAGCTCCGACAATATATTTAGAACATGAAAATATAAAAAACATATGTTTAATTATATTAATTGACAAATTCATATAATATTACTCATTCAATGGTTCCAATCACACTTTTTACGAACTCTTTTTTCTTTTCATTATGGATTCCATGCCCACAGTTGAAATATTCCACCCTAATGTTTTTGATTAGGGCGGTTACCTGTTGAAGATTCTCATCAGTCAGGGCGCCCATAATAATGCCATCATCTGCAATTTTGGTATTCGCCTTCATGAATAATGTTTTGCATTTTATTTCTGAAAGTAGTTTGCTGTAATTGATGTTGCAATTGAATGTGTCATTGTAGAAGTTCTCTCCGAAGTAAGGATCATATTGCTCCATCCCGTTGAATGCCTCTAGGAATTTTTTGGGCCAGAATCTGATTTTCAGTGGTTTGTCAGGATGTTTCTTCCTATATTTCAGTGCAGATTTTCCGGATTTGTTTCTGATTTTTTCCCTTGAATTTTCAGGAAAGAAGTTCCACATGTACTGATTCATGAAGTAATAGTACACAAAATCCTCTTCCTCGTCTTGATTGATGAAATTGTGACAAACCGTTGAGAGGTCATTGTAGTTGTAATAATTGAACCTTTTTTCACCTACGCTTGAAAAAAGCGGAGGGTCTTCCAGTATCAGATTATTGCAAAGATCTGATTTTGAAGCGATATAGCAAGCAATGAGACCACCAGAGGAATGGCCCAAAATAGATATTCTTTCATCAGTTTTATATTGTATGAATTCGATTAAATCCTCACCCTGGCTGATTATATTGTATTTTTCCTTGTTATGAGAGCTTTTTCCATGTCCATAGCAATCAATTATAATTAAATGGAATTTTTTGGACAATTCTTTGATTACACCGGAATAACTACTTGAGTTTGCACTTTGGGCATGTATTATCAAGAGTATGGGATTGTTGCTGTCAGTCTCATAATAGTTGATTATGTTATTGTCATGTGTTTTGTATTGGCAATTTTCAAGTTTCATTTTCATTTACCTGCAGGGTTTGATATCTTTTACTTTTTGAGTCTGAAGTTCATCATACACATATACTATACAAAATATAATGTACTTTTCGCTCTCAAAATATAATATGCAAACAAGAAGTCTATATATTTTTATTACTTTTATGCATAAAATCAAATATATAGTTCACTATTACGAAGAGGTTGTTCAGATTTGATACGGATGATTGTTGCTGATAATTACATGTCAATTAATCCGCAGATGTTGTTGAGCATTATTTGGAAATGCTTAAATAATTTAAAAATTAGATTTTTATTTAGAATTGTTTAAAAAAATTACATAAAATAGTTCGATATTAATAAATATTTAATTTTAAGAAAAATATATTTAAAATCATTCAATGGAGTACAACAATGAGACTATGGAAGATATCCGTAATATTTCTTCTTCTCATCCTCACAATCGGCGCCGCTTCGGCAAGCGAGGATGCAAGCGAAAACATTACGGCAGGAAGCAATGATGATTCAATGGAAATCGCCAACGGCGACATTGATAACATACTGGAAATCACACAGGAAGACACAACCGGAGAGGCCAGCCATAACTATACGGAATTGGCCGAGGACATCGCCTCCTCTCAAGGAACGTTTGACATAGAATACAACTACACATTCGATGAAAACGATACCCCCAACAGTGTAACACTGGAGGGAAAACATGATTTTGTAATTAACGGGAACTATCACACCCTTGACGCAAGCAACAGGACTGCGTCACTTTTGATTCTCAATTCTGCCAACGTCACAATCAACAATCTCATCTTCATCAATGCCAATGGATTGGGGGCATTATACATCGCAAACAGTTCCGTGACTTTAAACAATGTTTCATTCATTGACAATGTCGCAGGCAACTATGCGGGAGCCTTGTATGTGGCTAAAAATTCTTTTGTAACCGTAAACAATTCCAGATTCAGAGACAATATTGCAGGCGACCGGTCTGGGTCTGATGTGTTTGTTCAAACATCAGAACTGCAATGTTTGAATTGCGAATTCACATCAAGACATTCAACCAAATATGGTTCGATTTTCACCATGGCTGCCCATGCCATCATTCTGGACAACTGCACATTCGCCAACATCTCCGCAACATACTCTCCGGCCATGTTCTGCTGGAGCCAACAGAGCATCACATATGCACTCATCAACAACACCAGATTCATCAATCTGAGTGCAAGCGAGACTGCAGGTGCGGTTTCATTCAAGATGTCAAGAAATGCGATAATTGAAAACTGCATATTCGAAAATACCCATTCAGCCAAAAATGCCGGTGCGGTATTCGTTGACACAGTCGGGGAAGGCGCAGGAATCGGTGACGTCAGCATCATCAACATGACCTGCACCGACACCTACTCTTCCTTTGGAGGAGCCATTGTCCATATAGGTGGCAACCTGACAATCATGGATTCGACATTCACCGGCTGCCATGGGGATTATGAGGGCGGAGCGCTCTACGTTTCATGGGCATCCGTACAAATCAAAAACACCACATTCGCTTCAAATCATGTGGAAAACAACGGGAGCTATCCGTCATCCGGAGGTGCAATATACTTCGACCATGGCGAATTGAATATGACCGACTGTGAATTCAGCGCCAATAATGCGCTGTCTGCAGGTGCCATATGTCTTTACGATTCAATATACCATATTGACAATGTAACCTTGAACGGCAACGGCAATCAAGCTGTTCTCACCTTTTTCGACAGTCCGGGAAGCAAAATCGGCACCATCTATGGAACAGACAACATCTCCAGCCAGGATCTCAACAACACCTTCTATCCCGGCTGCATTATAGGGGAAGGAAAAGGCATAATCCTCGTTACCAATGACATAAATCTCACAAACTTACCGTACCGCTTTGATTTAAGGGATTACGGCTGGGTTACAGATGTAAGGGATCAGGGACTGATGGGTTCCTGCTGGGCATTTGGAATGACTGCAGCATTGGAATCCGCCCTTTTGAAGGCAACAGGGATTGCATATGACCTTTCAGAAGACAACATGCAAAATCTAATGTTAAAATACAGCAAATATGGTGATATAATCTCTGCTGAGGGCGGTTTCACTTCAGAGGGTGCTGCCTATGCGCTGAACTGGTTTGGAGTATTCCCAGCGGATTTCGACACCTACGATGAACTGGGCAAATTTTCACCAGTAATATCATCAGGGGAAAACATCCATGTTCAGGACATGATCTATGTCCCTATAGATACGACAATTGCAGGTGGAGACCCTACCGTCAAAGAGGCCATCCTCAAATATGGTGCAGTGGCCATCTCATATTTCGCCGGGCAAATCAGTGCCGACGGCACAAGGATATATTACAATGACACAACATTTGCACAGTATGACCCTGACGGCGACGGCAGCAACCATATAGTTGCCATAGCCGGATGGGATGACAGCTATCCAAGTGAAAACTTTGCAATCGACCCGGGCCATGACGGCGCATGGATAATCAAAAACAGCTGGGGAAACCAATCCCGTGATGAAGGATACTTCTATCTATCCTACAGCGACACGACAATCAATTCAAAAATGGTTCTGACTACTCCTGTCGCATTCATCTTTGAGAATACCTTGCCTTACAACAAGAACTATCAGTATGACCTCGGTGCATTATATTATTTCATGCAGTATGAAACGGACAATCCTCTCTATGGCACTCCAATAACATATGTGAACGACTTCATCAGCTTTGGTGACGATTTGATTGCGGCCGTTGGAACCTACTTCAATCAGTCAGGCGTTGACTACACCATCAGCATCATGGTGAACGGCATTGAAGTCCTAACTCAGAACGGCACCTCACCATATTACGGATACCACACAATCAAGCTGGACAAATATATCCCAATCAAGGAGGGAGATGAATTCAGCGTTTACATCACATCAAATGCTGTGCCTATCAGTACAAATTCAAGAGTGCATCATCCAAGCAACATTTCACGGACTTATTTCAACGGAACCTGGCAGGATCTTATTACTGAAGACCCTAACACTCCGATGATAGCATGCATCAAGGCATACACCCTAATGGACAACACTATAGTCACACAAAACACCAACATCACTGTTGACTATGGCAGCGGATCATACTTCAGTGTAAAAGTTGTAACCGCTGACGGCCATGCAGTCGGTGCAGGGGCAGTTGTCAATTTCACAATCAACGAAAAAACAACTACAGCGATAACTGGTGCTGATGGAATAGCTAAAGTTGAAATAACTGAGGTTCCAGGCACATATGAGATGACAACAGCATACAACAATCAAACCTACAAGAACAGTGTTACTGTAAACTTAAATCCAAACACCTGTAAAATTACAGAAAACAAAGACATTACAATGGATTATGGTTGTGAAAAATACTTCTCCGCCAAAATAGTCTCAGCCGACGGTAAAGTTGCGGCCAGTGGCGTTCCGGTCACTTTTAAAATCAACGGTAAGGCCTCAACAGTCAAAACAGATAAAAATGGAATAGCATCATTCAAATTGCCTTTGTTGAATCCTGGAGTATATCCGATTGAAACTATATATGATGGCAGCAGCGTTTTCAATACCGTTACAGTATTGCAGGATACCAACAATAATGGTGGAAATAATGCTGTTCCTGAGGTGAAGTCAGCTCCAAGTAGAATGCCAACAGATTACAACTCTCAATCAGATCATGCATACACAGTATACCGTGCATCTGATATGGAAGTGATTTGCTATTCAAACGTAATCAATCTCAAAGCGTTGATGGACCTCTTTAAGCTTAATCTCACAAACGGACATCTGAAGGTTTACGTTGACGGCACACTTGTGTTTGACGGCGATGTGGATGACGATCTGTCAAGGATAATCTTTGAAATCATTGAAAAATTCCTCGGCAAACATGAAATAACAATAGAGTTCA
>NZ_JAZRHE010000055.1:0-13852 GCF_045644645.1 Methanobrevibacter sp. | reverse complement strand
CATACATAAATAAATTAGAAATCGAAATAGCTTTAGATATCATTAATATTTGTCTTAATAATAGTATCAAAACAAAAGATATAGGAGTAATCTCCCCCTATAAAAATCAAGTTCGATTAATTAACAAAAAAACAAATGTGGATGTTAAATCAGTAGATGGATTTCAAGGAGGGGAAAAAGACATTATAATAATATCCCTGGTAAGAAGTAATGTTAATAAAGACATTGGTTTCTTAAATGATTTGCGAAGATTGAATGTTTCATTAACCCGCGCAAAGAAAAAATTGATTGTTATTGGTAATAGAGAAACATTAGAAAGTAATAAAGATTATAAAGAATTTTTAAAATTTTGTGAAGAATATGGACATATCCACACACATATATAAATGTTTATAGTGCATTTATAATTATGTCCTATTATACTCATTATATAAAACAAATAATATACCAACTGAAATATCACAACCTTATCCACAAATTTAATTAACCTGCCAAATCTAAACTATAGTATAGAAAGGTTGAGAGAGAAAGCATATAAGCAACTGATATTTAGAGTGATAATAATGATGATACCAACAATACCCACTCCCGAAGAACTATTGGACAAGGGATTCAGCAGGGGTAAAAAACAAGCCGACCTAATTAGAAGTCAAAAAATACCGAAGCATTTGAAGGGTAAAAGAATTGAAGAGAGAAGAGTAGTCACTTCCTGCCAGGTCATCAAAGACAAATTAAAATCAATTATCGATGCAGTCCCCGAAATTGAAGAACTCCATCCATTCTATCAGGATTATATTGACATTACAGTAGGTGTGGACGATTTGAAACAATCCCTTGGTGCGCTTAACTGGGCTTATGGAATTATAACTCAACTCGAAAAGGAATATGGTGCAAAGATTAGGAAAAATCCATCTGAAAAGGCAACAGCCATTCAAAAGCAAGCCTACGGAAGAATATCATCAGTTGTAAATAAGATCAAAAAGGATTTGGACTTCCTGGATTTTGCAAAACAAAATCTCAGGAATATGCCAACAATTGATTTTGAAGCGACCACAATAGTTATTGCCGGTTTTCCAAACGTTGGAAAATCAACTCTTTTAAGACAGATTACCGGCGCCGATCCGCAAGTTGCAAACTATCCATTTACAACAAAAGGAATCCAAATTGGACATACTGAAATACACTGGAGAAGCATACAAATCATTGACACTCCCGGATTATTGGACAGGCCCGTTTTAGAAATGAATGATATTGAAATGAATGCGATAGTGGCTTTGGAGCATTTGGCTGATGCAATCCTATTTATTTTTGACGCATCTGAAACATGCGGATTCCATCTTGAAAACCAATACAACCTGCTTAAGCAAATCGAAAAAATATTTTCTGAAATACCAGTTTATTATCTATTCAATAAGATGGACTTGATAGAAGATAGAGAATACCTTGACCAATACATAGATGATATGGACAAATCCATTTTCATATCAGCCATTGAAGGTGAGGGCGTTGACGAAATCAACAGAATCATCCGTTCCATTAAAAAAATAGACCGCTCCCCTGTTGAGGAAGAGGATGATGAATATTATTAATTAGCAATGAGAAGTTGCTAATTTTTAATTTTATTTTTTTTTTAATCGTGGGGAGACTATATAAACCAGATTTCCGGATTAAACTCTTTTTAGAATGATTACTGCTGAAAAAATAATTTCAAAAAATGATTATGATAAATCCATGGATGTAAAAAATCTTTTAATCCATTTTTGTTTTTAAGATATTACAACCAAAATTTAGACTTTAAATTTCGAATAAGAGTTTTATAATTTATGATTTTTCATTTAAACGGTTCATATTTCTTTATTATACTTTTTAAGATGCAAGTGGGTACTTACATTCGAAAAACTTTATATATGGCATTATCAATATAATTAATTGTGCAAAGGGGTGTTAATTGAAATTAACACAGCACATTTCATAATAAAACATTGATAAAATTCAAAGAGGTGAAAATATGGACATCAAAAGAAATTTATTAGTCTTACTTGCAATATTTTGTGTAATTGGATCTGCAGGAATTGCTTGTGCTGCAGATAATGGAGGTTATGTTGAAAGTAACTTCCAAGGTATAAACGATGTTAGTGGAACTCAACAAGGTTTAGAACATGGAACAGAATTAGCTCTAGACGATCAGCAAAGCCCTGAATCTGGAGCAGGATTACCTCAAGAAAATCAAACTAATCATGAACATAGTGCAGGGTCACCTCTAGAAAACCAAACCGGTAAAATGATTGGAAACACTACCGGCAATGGAACTGGAAATGCAACAGGCAATGCAACTGGGAATGCAACAGGCAACGTTACTGCAGGAAATGTTCACAACACAACTGGTAACACAACCAATGCAACATCAACCCATGCCTTGTTAACTACCGGTAACCCAATCTTAGCATTATTAACAGTATCCGCCATTATCGGCTGTTATGCGGTAGTCAAAAGGGAATAATCTTATTTCCTTTTTCCCGGTAATCTTTTTATTCATTTCGATTAAAGCATGAATCTTCATCATGCTTTAATTTCTCCATATTTTTAATTATTTTCAATCTGTTTTAACTCATTGATTCTCTTTATAATGGTTTTTCAGTCCATCCATTATGCCCCCCGCGTTTTCTTCAGGAAGCCCTTTAATATCCTCATCGTCGCTTATCCACCGAGTGTTACAAACGATTTGCAAGCGACATGTAATTATTCCGCATATTCCTGCAGATGTTTCGTTTAAAATTTGGAAAATTAACAGCATATAAAAGTTTTTTAAAATAGGTTATTTCTTAAAATAGCTTTTTTTAAGTATTTATTTTATTATTAAAGATGTAAGTGAGTACTTACATTCGAAAAACTTTATATGTGAGCTTATTCATATATTTACTTGTGCTATGAAGTGTTAATTTGAAATTAGTGAAAGTTGATTTCAAATTAATTTTTCATACACTAAAAATTTATTAATGGTGATAGAATGAATTTTAAAGACAGCATATTAGTATTACTTATGATATTTTGTGTTGTATTATCTGCCACAGCAGTTAGTGCAGCCGACAACAATGATCAATACCTAGATGAAAGTCATGATGGACATGACGGTGCAATTATTCCACCGGACAACAGTCACGATGAAGTAAAACATGCCGCAGGTGAAGATTACTACCTGGACGGAAGTCAGGATGGACACAACGGTACAATCATTCCACCTGATTATGCCCACAACGAAGAAGCAATGATGAACGCAACTAACACAACATGCAATGCAACCGGAAACACAACCTGCAATGCAACAGTACACGCTGCTGGAGAAAATCTTCACAACACAACCGGCAACACAACCAATGCAACATCAACCCATGCCCTGTTAACTACAGGTAACCCTATCTTAGCATTACTGGCAGTGTTTGCAGTTATCGGCGGTTACAGCATAATTAGAAGAAATAAATAATTTACTTCCCATTAACCTTTTTAATATGAAAGCATGATTGTTTATCATGCTTTTCTCCCTTATTTTTAGATTTGCAAAAACAGTGAATGGTATTTCAGACCGAATTAAGATGACATTGCAAATCCTCAACCAAAATTTCAGAGCGCTCAATTTTAACTTAAACTTTTATATGTCTTGACGATAAACATATAATTTGATATAATGAACAAGACGATTAAACTTTTATTTGCAATAGTAATATTATTAATTGTTTTTGCGGGAATAATAACCTTAGAACAACAGGGATTCCAACAAACCACCGAAATTTTAGATGAATATACAACAATACTTGGAAAGAACTCCAATGGTACCGTTTACAAGATAACCTGCGGTAACAATTCATCTAATGATACTGCAATAGTAATATTGGGCGTCCATAGCCTTGAAAGCGGCATCCATAACGCCACAAACGAATCAATAATAAATTTCACTAAAGCGAATGACCTTGATAAGAAGTTTATCGTATACTTCATTAAACTCAATTTTAAAGATAGCGGAATGAACACCAGCGATTATGATACCAACAGACATATGGGGGAAATGCTGGCCAATGAATTTGTCCTTCCAGACATTGAGAAATATAACCCATATATTGTCGTTGATGCACATGAAATGGAAAGTTATTGGGACGAACAGAAGTATGTTGGTGTAATTGACAATAAGTCAAGTGTAGAAATGGAGTATGCAAATAAGATAAGTGACAATTTAAGCTATCCGATATTTACAATCAAGGCAGGCACTTCACCAAAATGGGTAACAATACCAATCGAAAAGAAGAACCATAATGTGATCCTATTTGAGACTCCTCAAAAAGATAGCCAAGACAAGAAAGCGCAAACGGCAAGAGATTTGGTTAAGACCATTGATAGTCTGCCCGTTTATTGAAGCGCATTGATGCTGAAATTTGAAAATATGATTCATCAATTACTCTCCAATAATTTTTTAACCTAAATAACAGCTATTATTTTAGCTGTAATATAGGCCAATGGTGCTAAAAATAATGTTTGATTTTCATTATTTGAATTGAAATGACTCCCATTTAATTAAAACATACCCCCGACCTTTCATTGGATGATGATTGCAGTGAATCTTTTCGGCAGGTATTCAAAACAAATGAATTATTTTTAATGTCTATTAAACATTATTCATCATTAGTGGATTTAAATATAATAACCTACATATATTTATACATATTGTGTAGGGTGTTGTAATGAGAGTTGAAAAGGAATATAGATATTTAGAGGGCATTGATGAAATCCGTATTTTTAATGCAAGCCAAAAAGACTTTTACAAACCTGCACCCAAGGAGTTTGATATTGAGGATATTCCCCTACAGGAACTCATAAATAACATCCCCGTCGAAATTCATTCACTGATTCCTTATGAGGAAGGCAAGGATTTCATTGTACAACATATCGGCAAATTTACTCTCAACAAATATCATTGTACCTCCGATGATGTAAAAGGCAGATTATTAAGCAAACTATCCCCATTATTTTATGAAATACTATATGATGATTTAATTGATGTTTATAAAAACAACAATGTGAAAACAATAAGATTCGCATACTACAATAAAAATAAATTATCAAAACTAAGCAATGCAAAAATAGTTTTCGACAATGAACGAATATTTGTAACAAGCCACAATATCGATACGGAAATTAGCAGCCGCGTTGATTCAGAATATAGGGATTTTGATGAAGACAAAACAGACATAATGGAAAATTTTTCACAAACAGGCAGCTATTATAACATTAATGGAAAATATACCTGGTCACAAGGAGTATTCAACATTATAAATCGTGCAAAAGAAGAAGCTGATGATTATTACAATATAGTTTTTGATTTGGCAATTCCCGAAGATCAGCACATTGTAAATAAAATTTTTGAGAGTACCAATAATAAAACAACACAATGCGAGGAAATTATTCGCATCAGAACTAAAGATGGCATTTTAAAAATTATAGAACTTAATATTTATTCCTATTTTGATGAAAGCGGCGTCATCATTCGCCAGGGACTGATAAATGATATAACAAAATACTCTGATGATGAGCTAACAAAACCTGTTGATTTTCTACTGAACGGTTTTGAAAACAGCACAAAATTGGCCTTGTTAATCGAACCGTTAAATCCCAAGCAATTTAACTTCTCCAGAGGTTTTTATGACATACTTGAAAAAGATTATAAGAGATATTATCATTCCAAAGATATTTTAAAGAATATTGCTGAAAAAGACACCATTCAAAGGATAAACAATCTGATTGACGGTGAATTGAATAAAATTGACGAAAGTTTTACTTATTATATCGATGGAAATCCGGAAAATAAAAAGGTTGTTGAGCTATACATTGAACGCTTTGAATATGGGAATTCCACACACAGCATAGGTTTTCTAACAGACATCACTGAAGGGCAGGAAAATTATGAACAGCTAATCAAATCCAATGAACAGCGGTTGATTTTAATCAAGGAAATCCACCACAGGGTTAAAAATAACTTGCAGATTTTAAATAGTTTTTTAAATCTTGAAAAAAGAGCATATTCCAACGATCCAGATTTGATAATTGAACATATGCAGACACGCCTGACCTCACTGGCATTGCTGCATCAAAAGACCTATAACTCAAAGGATTTCAAAAATATTAATCTAAATGAATATCTAGAAGATCATGACAGACAGACAATGAATGTAATTGATTCACCTAACCATATTGAGTTTGAAACCCACGTGGATGAGAACTTAAGCCTAACGATTGAAGTCATCACCCCCTTACTTCTAATAATCGATGAAATAACCATGAACGCCATTAAACATGCATTTCCAGATAACTCAAAAAACAATAAAATAACAAAAACAATAAAAAGTTTAGGAAATAATACTGCCGAGCTAATCATAAAAGATAATGGTGTCGGTTTAAATGATCTGGATAATATCAGCAAAAATTTAGGCTGCGAAATAATTAAAAGCCTGACTAAACAGTTAGGTGGAAATATCAGTCTAATTAAACAGGAAAAAGGAACTGCATATAAATTAATTTTTCCAACTGAAATGGAACATACCATCGAATAGCCAATAGTATGTTTCAATTGTTAAATTACTGATTTTGCTTTTGAAAATTAATAATCTCTGATTTTCTTTATTGGATTTCAATCAGCATCCAATTTAATTAATGCATGACCACTACCCTTCATGGATGATGATTGAACTGAATTTTTTAATGCAAAAATATTCAAAACTTAAAAAATGGATAAACTTTTAAAAATTCATTGAAAAAAAAAGTAACTTCTATAAATTACAAATTACAAATATCATATTATCCAATGGTAATCCATTAGAAAAATCAGGGTGAAATCATGAAAAAAACAATAAAACTCTTAATCGCAACAACCGCAATACTTCTGGTGATTGGTGTAGTGTCTGCAGCCAATCCGGCAGATATATTCAAAGCCCCATCAGGATTGACTGCTTCAGGCAATGACACATTTGTAGATGGGCAAAATCACAACATTCAGATATTCAATTACACTGATGAATTATACTCCAAATGGTTTAAAAATGATTCTGTTTTTTCAATAAGCCAATATAAGAATACAAAATTCTTCAACAAGAATTATGAAAAACATTACGGAATTCTTGAGATTGTCGAAAAGGATGGCAACAAATATATCATTGATAGTTGGACTCCTAAAAGTCCTAATGAGTTAAATGTACTCAAAAAGAATTTGGAGGATTTCAACAACATCAACAATTTAACACCGATTGCAGTATAAGTGTTACATCATGTAACACTTTAATCACCAATATTTTAATTTGAAACGAATGTTTTTTAGCATATTATTATTCCATGTTCACTACCGCCAAAGCATCATCCCCAAAAGAAATTTTCAAAACACAAATAATGTTTTTATTGTTTGAAAAACATAGTTTCTAGTTGGAGCAGTTCTTATGAGATTATTTTTCGACAACATCTGCGATGCGGTAAAGTATGCCCTAAGCGACAAAAAGGGAATCATAATAATCAGTGCCCTGTTGGCCATTACATCCTTTATCAACAAAGACGGTTTTCTTAACTCCTTTTGGAAACTGTTCACCGTAACTCTGCTTATTGTTATGGGATATGGATCATATGTCTCATGGTATACCCTTAAAGGTTCAGACAAACATCCAAAAATCAACAATTTAAAAAAGATGATTTGGGAAGGCTTCAAAAAATCCGTCATTACATTTATCTATTCCATAGGACTAACATTCTTTCTTCATCAGGCAAAACATAACTTAAACGGCAACATCATAATCGCATTAATTTACATCATCCTATTTGCATTGACATATCTGTGTTTAATCGCAGGATTATTAAACCGCTACCTGCATAAAGGACAATTTTTAAAGGCATTTAATTTGTTTGAAATAATTGATTTAATACAGATATTTGACATTAAATCTTTTATAAGAGTTATAACTGCGGTTATCATCTCACAGGCATTTGCAATTTCAGTGATTATCGGATTCACTAACGGATTCAGTCTGATTGAATTGCTGTTCTCCATTTCAACATTCTTTTTGTCACCGTTTTTATATATCGCTACAAAAAGACTTGTCGGATTAAACGTCCGCGAACTGCTGAAAAAAAGCTCGAAATAATGCTTTAACATGAATGCCCTGCACTGCAGGACATCTAACTTAAACATTTAGAAATACTTAATAACATTATTGGAAGTTTGAAAAAATCTAATGAATTTACTTGCAATGTGAGGAAATGTGGGGCATTTTTTGGCTAAAAATTTCATGTCTCCAAAATTGACAAAAATAACCATCAGCATACTGTCAAATCAAAGATATTGATGAAAACCAACCACAAAATTAGGATTGAAAGGATGTCCTCACAAAATTTTTTAAAGAATAAATATAAACAATTTAAATAACTGAATAAACTTGAAGTTTATGCACGAAGAATATTGCTGGATGCCAAAAGCATCAGCAAGAATTATAAGAATACTCAGAAGATGATGTAATGATTAGCAGTGAAGAAAAAGAAAAAATCAAAAAAGAGATAGTGGACAAAATAAACTCTGTTTTAGATAAAAATGGTGAATCATTCAGGTTGGATAAAGTAAATGTCCTAAATACAAAGGAAACAGTTAAATTCATGGGAAATTACAGGGTTTATGACAGAAGAAAATATGACTCCATTTCCAGAGAGATTAATTCTTTCTTAAAGAAATACGGAGATGTTGACATAAAATCTAAAAAAATCAGAGATAGCGGAATGAAATTTACAGCAGTAAGCTTCAATTTTGAACTATGAAATTTCAATATATGGGCTTTATGAAACATCTAAATTATTAAATGGTGTTTGACTGTGAACCGTATCCTTTCGGATAAATTTCTCGGCTTTCTCCATAATTTAAAATAAAAAAAAGAGATGGTTTGCACCATCTTATTCATCCGCTCTGATTGATTGGAACTTCATTGATAGGAGTTTCGTTTTCAAATGGATGGGATCCAAGACCCTGACCGCCATTTGCATCCGCATAGCCTGAAGAACTTCCACCGCGGTTGTAGGTGTTGGTGTTTGCAACTGAATTGCCGGAAGCCTGTGAAGCTGTATTGTCAGTAGTATCACCTGTAACGGTTATGGTCAATTTGGCTGTGCATGCCTTGTATTTGTCGTTTCCACTGTAGTCGACTATGACATCATAGTTTCCAGCATCTTCACCATTAATTGTCAGATAGCCCCTGCCGCTACTGTCGGTGACTACGGAATACTTTTCATTATTGTTGTAGGTAATGTTCACGATTTCTCCTGCAATGGGATTGCCACTTGCATCTTTAAGTTCGAATTTCACCTGCTCTCCATTCTGTACTGTCTTGTTGTTTAAGAAATTGATTTGTGTCTCTGCCTTGTCGTTTGAGTGGCCAAAGATTAGGAAGGCACCGACGGCAATGATTATGATAATCAATACTGCTATAATTATATTCTTATTCATAATTTCACCTTATATAAAGTTAAGTTATTATAACATCACTTTATAGTTTATTCATTATCATATAAAAAGATTTGAATTGAATGTTTTTGAAATAAATATTCAAAACTAAAATAAATCAACAGCATTATAAGCTTTTGCAATATCTATAAAACCTAATTTCTGTTATAACTGTGAAAATTATCAGGGCAATCATATAGATTAACGGGAGCATCAGGCCTATAAGATCAATTGTGCCCATTGATGATTGAAGTAAATTGGCAGCATTTCCAATCAGTGTTGTTGAAAAGTCACAACAGCCATGCATTAATATTGGTACTGCAAAAGCTAGTGCCAATTCCTTTTTCATTGTTTTTGAGTCATTATTCAATTTAGCAACTTTGTATTCGTAGAGATGCACTCCCATGAAAATCTGCCACATGATATGGAATGGGAAGAATGCTCTGAATATGCCTGCCAGTCCTCCGGATGAAGCTATTGTGGTTTCAAGAAGAGTGAATCCGAATGCCGCCAAAGCAAAAATAAACATATAATCAAATTTTGATTGGAATTGCGATTTTTTCAAAGAAAAGGATCCTGCGGAAAATTTCATCAATTCCTCTATTAAACCAAACATGATAAATGCCTTTAAAAATTCATATAGTAGGCCATCCTGAGGAATATTAAGTACATTGATAAATATGGAACCTAGTATTATTTGAAGAATAAATGCGCCTATAAATCCTACTACAAGCCCCATGAGTATGGTTTTAATTATAAATTTTTTATCAAGCCTATAGTCTTTAGGTGCTTTAAGATATGCTGGCAATATCCATAAAGCCATTATTATTGCAGTCAAGATTCCCATAATCATATAAAATCAACAAATCTGCTTATTTCATTGATTATATTTGAAACTAATCCAATATATAGTAGGGGCATGTCCTTTTGTTAGTTGGGATTTTAGTCTTCTCATCCATCCATTTTTTCTGTTGTAGTTTAAAGCGAAACTTTTCCTTTAATATTCAAAACTAGGAATATGAATAATGATTTTAGTACCATTTATTTATGAACACATACTCATTCAGGTATGAAATATAAAAAACACAAACTTACTCTTTTTTCAGGATTTTAGGTTTTACAATAATTCACTTTTGAGTTTAGTATATCTTTAAAATTTTATTTACAAATGGTGCCTGGTCAAATTTTTGAATAATTACCCGAATTCTCAAAACAAATTAAGAAAAATTTTTCATAAAATTGTAATCATCAATCCCCATAAATTTTTTATTAATTAAAACTGTTTAAATCGAAAAATAAGTAATTTGATGAATTTTAAAGAATTAACCATCACCCAAAAAAATATGTTAATCCTCAACTAGCGAATATTTAAATCGAATGTTAAAATATATAATATTCAAAACATGAATATATTTTGAAAAAATAATAAAAATTTTGAAGTGCACCTTGCACACAGACACGATTACACAAAAACAAAAAAACAGATACAAATAAAAAAGATGGTAATGTTTGCCATTACATGCAACATTACCTTATTTATTTTCTAACAGGTCAATCCCGTTACTAATGGATGACTAGCCCTGAGCAGTATTGTTAGTTGAATTTCCTCTATTCAGATCATTAATGAGCTTTATATATTCATCCACGGTCAGACCTACACCGATGTCCGAACTACTGTAGACAATAATACCATTTGAATTAACAGCTACGCCTAATCCATCAAGCCATATCCAATCATCAACAGATGAATTTCCACCAGAATTTCCACCAGAATTTCCACCATCATTACCAGTACTTACAGTTGCAGTATAACTAGTTTGTTGAGCGGGATTGTCCGCACTAGAACCAGCATCAACAGTTATGGTAGCCTTGGCGTCACATCCATTATATTTGTCATCACCGGCAAAAGCAACTTCAAGATCATATTTTCCGGAAGCGATGCCGAAAATAGTCAGATATCCTTTACCATTTTGATCAGTAGTTACTGTATACTTTTGATTATTGAAAGTCAAGTTTACGGTTTTGCCTGAAAGCGCATTGCCTTGAGCATCCTTTAGTTGAAATTTCACCTGCTCTCCCATTTGGAAAGTCTCATTATTTGTAATATCCACTTGTGTATTTGTCTTACCAAACTGCTGGCCGAACAGTAAAAAAGCACCAGCGGCTATGATAATAACAACCAATATTGCAATTATTATATTTTTATTCATTAATTTCACCTTTTCATATATATAATAATACTATTTGTCATGTTTATTCATGATAATATAAAAATCTTTTGAAATGATTCCGGATGGCTCTTTCAAAAGCCTTGTTGATTTTTAAAATCAAGTTTTCACTTTTGTTTGAATTGAATGTTTCATGAAGATATAACCATTATTTAATATTGTTTTTGATTCTTCTTTTATTTTTGGATTTATTAATGTTAATTCGTTTTTATTGATTATATTATAAGAATCATTATTATCAAAAAGTGTTTTTTCAACAGTTAAAGATTTTCCATTGTTATCGATTACAGATTCTTTGCTCTGATTTTTTATGAAATTTCCATGAAATATGCTTAAATCGGATTCGTCGCCATCATTTAATATAATCTGATTGGATTGGTTGGCCTTAAAAGAACTATCATTAATCTGCAAGAAATCTTTATTGAGAATAATGTTATCTGGAGATTCATTCTGCATAATTTCACAGCTAATAATTTTAAAATTCCCTTCATCATTGATTATTGTTCCAGAATTAAGTGCAGTATTTCCACAGATTCCTGATTCGGCAATGGTTAACTCAGATCTATAGTTAACTATTGCACCCCCATAATCTGCAGAGTTATTAAAAAGCCTGGATTCCGTTACAACTAACACTCCAAAATTATTGAATATTGCTCCGGCTTTGTGAGCAATATTGTCATACATTTTTGATTCTGTTATTGACAGCTTGCCGAAACCGTTTTTTACAGCTCCCCCATCAAGACTTGCGCTGTTTTTAAAAATTTGGGATTGATTAATATTTAACTCAGCATTAATCCCATTATTTATTGCTCCAGCAGATTCCTTTGCAGTGTTATCAAAAAATTTAGATTTTGAGATATTCAACACACCATCCCTATTATTTACTGCTGCTCCACCAATGTCTGCGGTGTATTTATTAAATGTTGAATCGATTATTATTATTTTCCCCGAATTGGATATTGCTCCGCCATTTGCTGGAGATATTGTTCTAGGAGTAAGGGATTTTACTGTGTTAGCGTAAAATGTACATCCTATTATGGTTAATTCACCACTATTTCCTAATGCTCCACCATCTCCATCCAAAAATCCATTTATAAATTTAATATTCTTTAAGGTGATATTTTTTCCTGTAGAATGAAATATTCTTCCTAATTTTTGAGCATCGATTGTGTGACCATTTCCATCGATAATTAAGTTGTCCTGATTGATATTTATCCCATACTTATATAAACAATCTTCATTATTTTCAATATTTAACCTAATATCATTTTCAAGTTTTATTTCATTAGTCCCACTGTGAATTAGATTATTTAGATAAGAAAAATCTCTTTGATTATCTTCTAATGATTCTATATCAAATATTTTACCAAAACTTTCAATATTTTCCAAAAACTTTCTGGATTCTATAAAGCAATGATTATCATTTGTTATTGATTTTCTTCTATCTGATGAAAGAGTCCTTTTAATAATTAATTGATTATTATTTTGGATATCATTTGATGAACCTGCATGATTCTTTTTAAATGACAAATTCTGTATTCTTATAGTTCCCTCATTGCATATTGCTCCACCATACTTATTTGCAATGTTTTCAACTAGTGCCGAATTGAAGATATATAATTCCTTACTTTCATTATATATTGCTCCACCATTTTCATGTGTAATTCCATTTGTCAATGTAATATTTTTTATTGTGACATTATTTCCGCTACAATGGAATATTCGTGTTTTTATACGGGCATCAATTCTATGGCCATTTCCATCAATAATTAAATCATCAACATCTAATTCAATCCCATCCAAGTATTCTGTTTTTTCATTATCTTCTAAACTTATATCTGAATCCAAGATAATTTCTTTAACGCCACTATGAATTAAATTATCAAGATATCTAAAGTTATTACTAGAATTAAATGTATTTTTAATCTTGTCTAAAAAGCCCATTTTCAACACCCATATTTTATTATTTATTGTTGCTTTTATTAAATCTTCATATTTTTGATTTTCCCTAGAAAAAGTTTTGCTGTTTGAATTAATGTTTACAATGTGTAATGCAATACATTAAAATAATCAAAATTAAGAATTTTCTGTAAAGTCCCTTCAGCTCACATTC
>NZ_JAZRHE010000054.1:0-2550 GCF_045644645.1 Methanobrevibacter sp. | reverse complement strand
TATTGGTAAAATAGAAACAATTAAGATAAGAAATATTAAACAAAAGCCATTGAGAAAAATATACAATAAAATAGAAACATTAAAATAAATATATGGAAATTAAAGGAAAATGAAGATACAAATTCATTAATTTTTAAATATTTTTTATTTAGTTCCATTTAAGTTTATTTTATCAATAAATATCTATAAATTCCTGAAAAGAATTATAAAAATCATATAATGATAATTTTAGGTGAAAATCCACCATAAAAGTTTAGATGGAATAAAAAATCTTATTTAAGAAAAATTAAAACAATGGCCCCCTGTCGCCAAAAAATTAAGATCTTTCCAACAAATTAATGAAATGGGTCTCCGACTTGACCCCCTTAAAATTATTGCACCTACGCCCCAAAATTCTACAATATACTTTTAATTATTCAATTTAAATCACCTTAAAATATATTAAACAAGACATGATAAATCTTAAAAAACTAAACAAAAATATATCAAAAGATATCTGCTAAAATAAAGGAATATTCATGAAAAAACAATGCAAAAATTTTACAATAGAAAAATAATTTAATGGAATTTGTGAACTATCTTTTCCATAATAATCACCATTGGAATAAATAAAAGGAAAAAGAGGATCTACCTTTTAAATCTTCTAATTTGAACAATAACAACAGACATCAATATCAATAATAGTGCAGATATTGGGTTACCAGTTGAATATCTGGATAAACCTATTTGACCATCATCACATGATTTTTCAGTAACATTTGAAGTTTTGTTCTCATTGACCGGATTGACTTTAATTACACCAGTGGTATTTACAGGCAAGTATTTATCATCCCCTGAGTAGTATGCTGTAATGTTGTGTTCTCCTTTTTCAAGACCCGGAACTGTAAATACTGCTTTTCCATTTTTAACCACTTGAGTATAGGTTTTACCATCGATTTCAATGGTTATTGTGCCAGTTGCATCAATTGGAACAGTCACTGTGATTATTCCGTCTTCACCAACAGTAATGTCCGGTGAATCTATACTGATTGGTGGAGTTAATTTCAATACGTTGAATGTTGTTGTATTTTCGCTTGGACGATAGAGTATGTCCCCATTATATTTGACATATACCTCTTTCAATCCAGCCGGAAGGCCTGAAACAGTAACGCTTGCTTTTCCATCTTCAGTGATGTTTAACTCATAGGTTACGCCATCAACAACAAGGGTTACATTGCCAGTTACACCTTTAGGACCTACTTGAACATTTACAATAGCATCCTCGCCGACATAGATGTCCTCAGCTGTCACCACAACTGTTGAAGGTTTGTCCCTTACGTGGAATACGTCGCTTGTATTTACGCTGGTGTAGTTTTCATTGCCGTTGTAGACTGCAAATGCAGGATATCTTCCAACAGGCAGGTTAATCAAGTTCCAGGTGGCCCTTCCATTGTAAGGCTCTTTGATTGCTGCTTTTAGGACATCTGTTGATGTGACACTATTGTTTAGAGGCACTTCAATTGTGATTCCAAATACGGTAATGTTTACGGTTCCCGGAGCGTTCACTGTAACGTTCAGGACTTCGATTTCTCCATGCCAGATGTCAACGACTTCTATTGTGATTATTGGTACCGCTTTTGCTACATTGAATTTGCCGTCTGTTGAATTGGCCACATAGGTTTTATCTCCTCCATAGACTACTGTTACATTGTAGTCTCCGCCGGCCAAGTCCGGAATAGTTAATTCGACAATACCCCCATCAATTGGAAGATCATCGTATGGTTTGCCGTTAACTGTGATATTTACAGTTCCGGTTGCATTACTTGGAAGAATTACAGTAATTATCTCATCATCACCATATGTGATGTTTTGAGGAATAAGTATGATTGGAGTATCCAATTTATCTGCAGTCACATTATCACTTGTGTAATAATTATTGGATGAATTAGTATCATTTTCAGTTGAATTGACTGAAACAAAGTTCTCAATTACTTCAGCAGCATTGATTTTAACTGTTAAAGTTAATGTTGAAGTTTTACCGTTTTCCAATTTTTCAATGTACCAAATTCCAGTAGTTTCATCATAATTACCACGGCTTGGTGCAGCATTTATTAATGACACATATTCTGAAAGGATTTCTGTGACTTTAACATTAGTTGCATTGCTTGGACCTGAATTATGGACTGTAATGACATATGTGATTTCATCACCGATTCTGGCATCTGTTGTACTTACTGTTTTGTTAATGCTTAAATCAACAACAGGATGGGCAGTGACATTTTCACTGCTGTCATTGTTAGGGTCTGTTTCATTGCTTTTGATAATAGCAGTGTTTTCAATATTTCAGTCATTAATGATTTTAGCGATTATTGTCATCACAACACTTTCATCAATAGCCAGATTGCCAATTGTAACTACACCTGAAGCACTGTCATATGTGATGTCTTTGCGTGATGCATCGAATGAAATAAATTGGCTTTGTAGAAATCCTATTTGATTTTTGCAAAAATTTTTTAAAAATTTATTTTTATTTCTATTTTTACTTATAATCTATTAAAATTGTCTAATTAT
>NZ_JAZRHE010000053.1:0-4789 GCF_045644645.1 Methanobrevibacter sp. | reverse complement strand
GTCAAAATTTGTTTAACAAATTTGTCCTTATTCAATTTTAAAAAATAATAAATTTTAAATAGTTTTAGGACAAAATATCTAATTCTAAAACATTAATATAAATTATGTAACTGTTGTGTTTTCATTCTATACTCCAACTTTTAGGTTGTGGATGAATTGCAAAAGAATAATTTTTATATAAATTATTGAATGCTTATTTATATATTATCATTCAATATATTGAATAAATATTTATATTATATCATTCAATATATTATCAAAGAGGTGATTATCATGAATCCTGAAAATGAAGATTCATTTTATGATTTTTTACAAAGTCAAATTACGGACACTCCATTATCCCTAAACAATGAATTGTCCAATATGGGAGTTAAATTTAACCATAGGGATGATTTTGATGAAATAAAACTTTTAATGGATGAATTTATCGATGGAAATAATGTTAATCGTTATATTGTATTGCCCGGTCTAAGGGGTGTTGGAAAAACAACAATTCTATTTCAGGCATATGACTATCTATTGAATCAAAAAAATATCAATCCCGAACAGATTTTATATTTTTCATGCGAAGAGCTAAATAAAATAGAAGACTGTGATATCTATGATACAGTTAAATATTATCTAAAGACATTCCATAACTCATCACTGCAGACGCTCAACGAAAAGATATTCCTATTAGTCGACGAGTCGCACTTTGACAAGGATTGGTCGATTTCAGGCAAACTAATCAATGATAAATCAAAAAACATTTTCATGATTTTTACAGGTTCATCTGCAATAAATCTGGAGTATAATGCCGAAGCAGCGAGAAGAATGATAAGATATCCGATAACACCATTAAATTATTCACAACACCTAAAATTAAAATACAATTATCAAACTGACATTTCCAATGATTTGGTTGACTTATTGTTCAATGGTAATGTTGATGCTGCAATCATAAAAGAAAATAAGATTAATCGTGATTTATTGAATTTAAAGAATTATAATTCTATGGATTGGGATAACTATTTTAAATTCGGCGGATTTCCATCTGTGATGCATGATACCAATTACAGAAATGCATCAAAAAAATTGTACTATTCGGTTGAAACTGTAGTGACAAAAGATCTGGGAACAATGAACAACCTAACGGCCAATACGCAAACCAATGCATTAAGGTTGATGAAATTTTTAGCAGAAAAATACCCTGGTGACATATCACAAAATGCACTTGCAAATAAAATCAAAACATCGGCTGGAAGTGTAAATACAATAATGGACTTGCTTGAAAAGACTCATTTAATATTTCACACAGAACCCTATGCCGGTGCAAATGCAAGAGCAAAAAAATCATGGCAATACTATTTTGCAACCCCAAGCATAATGCATGCAATTAATCTCAAATTCGGATTTTCATCTATAAAATTGAGCGAATATGAAGGGATATTGCTTGAAACATTAGTCGGATCGAACCTCGTCAACCTGAAAAATAGTGAAAGATTCTTTGATTTTGGCATATTTTATGACACATATAAAGTGAAAAAGCAGCGTGTTGACTTTATAATAAAAAAAGATTTTGATGAGGTAATTCCAATAGAAGTTGGGCATGGCAATAAAGGTACCAGTCAAATCAATGATGCGATAAGAAGATATAAAGCTCCACATGGAATTGTTATATCAGATACAACAAAAACTATTGAAAAAGTTGATAATGTAATATTCGTGCCAATAAAAACTTTTTCATTAATGTAAAATATTGAAATTTGGGAAGTATAATTTATTTCCAAATTTTATTTTTAGACATAATTGTGGGTTTTTTTAAGTATTATAAAATCAATAATTATTAGTGTAGGAGCTAAAAGTACATTATATTTTGTATAGTATACGGGCAATAAGATTTTTAAATGATTTTTAAACTTTATGATTTTTAATGTCGTGAACTAACTTTAGAGCAATGGCTTGATAATAATCCTGTCTGCATTGCTGGAAGTAAAATTCGCAGCATTATAATTTTAGAATACATTTAATTAATGGTTTAGATTTTTGAATCTCAAAAAAAGTTGTCAGATTTGAAATAAAGTCGATTAAAGCAATCGACCCATTCAAATCCCAAGAAAACGCATCAAAGCGAGTTCTCAACAGCATATGAAATTGCATGCCATAATCAATAATTTACTGAATATAATATCTCCAAGAGATGGAGAAAAGGAAAAGTGATTTTGCACTTTGCCTAATCGTTGGTGTAGTAATAGCTTATTCCACCAACTGAACCAACTACGCCAGATCCTATAAATATTGTAGTAAATAAATTACCGAGTTTGACAGTATTGAAATTATAACTATCTGGACTAAAGTAGATAACAGAGTCATCTAATGCTTGACCTACTGCAGTACCCCAGAATCCCCCCGCTGCGCCTGCAGCAGCTGTTCCGATAATCAGATTCAGGCAGGTTGTCAACCGATTATAGTTCACATCATAAACTTCGGAATTAATATAAGCGGAAAATGCTGTACCTATTAAAGCACCGAGAGCTGCCCCTACGGCAACACCTATTGCTAAATTAGCTGTAATCGCACCAACGACCATTCCTCCAAGGTAACCTAGCACATAACTCATTACTGTGAGTATGGTACGTTTAGTTAGGGATAAGCTTTCAGGGAATTCAACATAGGAGCACTCGCCATCACCAGTGATTTCTTTCCCGTCAAAGACTACTCGACCTCCTTCGCCGACACAGATGTCATTACCTTTGTTGTATGCTTCATTGCCTGAAAAGATACAGTTTACTATTTGTCAGCATCCCCTGGTTGAATATTGCTCCTCCGTTTTTGGCAAAGTTGTTAGTGAAAGAGCAGTTGATGCAGGTGAGTAAACCTGTGTTGAGTATTGCAGCTCCCCAGTCCCTCTCAACGAGGTAGTCCATCTTGTTCTTGTCGAAATTTACGAATAAGAGCATGCACTCTCCGCCCATATTTTCGATTGCTGTATTGAATCCTTTAAGGGTTATGTTTCTTGCGGCCAATGCAGTATCGTTGCTTAAAACTATCCATTTGTCTTCATCTCGGGATTTGAATGAAGCTTCGATAGTTGATCCTGCACCGTTGATGTAGAGCACATTGTAAATTGATGATTCGAGGTTCCATGCCGCATCGCAGCATATTGTCATTCTTTTTGTAAATTCAACATCCATCAGGTAGGTGATTGAATTATTCTTTGCTATGTTATTGGCATGTGGTATATCCCAATTCAATATCCTCAGTACAGGAACTAGGGGAGTTATGGAATAGAAGTTTGCCAATGCAAGGACATAATCCTGTGTGCTTGAGACATATAGTGTTTTTGTTATTGTGAAACGTGTTTCATAAGATAACATTCGATTTAACATATTTGCTAGTTGGTGATTAATATATTTTTTGGTTGATGATTAATTTTATAAAATTCATCAAATTACTTATTTGGTGATTTAAACAGTTTTAATTAAAAATAAAAAATTTATGATGGTTGATGATTAAGGTTGATGATTCCTGTTTTATTAAAGAATTTATTTTAATAGGTATTCTGTATTTCTACCGTTTCCCCTACTTTCTATTAATTCCTTATCTTTTAATTTTTTAATAATCTTATAGCTGCCTTGAGGGGTAATGTTTAACCTCTCCCGAATATCTTTATTTTGAATATGTCCTTTTTCTTCAAGAAGTGTTAATACAGAAATTTCATTTGGAGTTAATTGAATGGTATTGTCATATTTTGATGTGATTTTGGCTAATTTTAACACTTCTGATTTAACTTTATTTATTGAGTATAATACTCCGCCACAGAAATATTCCAGCCAATTTGTTAAATCATGGTTTTTATCGGCACTGTTTAGTGCATCAACATAAGCCTGTCTGTCTTGATTGTAATATTCGTCTAAAGTGAAGTAGTTATTGATATTAAATTTGTGAACTGATAAAATCAATGTTGCCATAAGTCTGCTGGTACGTCCATTTCCATCAACAAAGGGGTGGATACGTACTAATTCATAATGAAGAATTCCAGCGATAATGACGGGGTACATTTCATCTGTCGAATTGTTTAGCCAATCTAATAAATCATCTACTAAACCTGGTACTTTATAAGCATCTGGAGGCATATAATTTATTTCCTGAGTATGTAGATTACCAATAAATACGCGAGTATCTCTAAATTTGCCCTCATATTCAGGATTGCGCAATAAATCTTTAGTCAAATCTTTATGTACTGATAAAATTGTGTCGGAAGTAATAATTTCATCCGAATATTGATCTAAATGATTTAATACATTGAAATAATTTAATACTTCCTGTTCTGCTTTAGTAGTTGGTTCTTGATTGTTTTTGATTAATGTTTCTACTTCATCTAAATTTAAAGGATTCCCCTCAATTGATGTTGAATAATGTGAAGATCTAATGAGAGCCTCCTGTTTTAATTGGGTATCATATAATGGGATTATTTTTGCATTGCTGATGACTTCTTTAGCTGAAGCGATTTCTGCAATATAATTCACGATTTTATCGGTGTATGTAAATTGAGGTTCAAACATAGTATCGACTTATTTTTCTTAATTGCTATTATGTATGTGGTTGATGATTAACATATTTTTTGGTTGATGATTAATTTTTTAAAATTCTTTAAATTGTTTATTTTATGATAAAAACAATTTTGATTAATAATAAAAAATGTATGATGGTTGATGATTACAATTTTATGAAAATATTTTCCTTAATTTTCTTTGAGAATTTGGTAAGTATATAATTATTCTCGTGATTATCCTTTGTTAATAAAGTT
>NZ_JAZRHE010000052.1:0-5449 GCF_045644645.1 Methanobrevibacter sp. | reverse complement strand
TTAATCTCACAAACGGACATCTGAAGGTTTACGTTGACGGCACACTTGTGTTTGACGGCGATGTGGATGACGATCTGTCAAGGATAATCTTTGAAATCATTGAAAAATTCCTCGGCAAACATGAAATAACAATAGAGTTCACCGACAGCAACGGAAACACACAAAATCATAATGAAACAATGATAATTGAATAATTATTCAATTATGAATGCCAGTAAAAAGCAAAAGGCAAAAAATTTACCTTAAAAGCAACGCTTAAACAATTGGTTTAAGGTAAAACAATAACATTCAAATTCAACGGAATAACCTACAATGCTAAAACCAACAAAAAATGAATGGCAGAAGGTACTGTTAAAGGATGTTGTTAACAAGCTTAAAAGGTAAAAAAAAATACGCTGCCAAGGTGAAGGTACCATAAACAACTGTTAAAGTTAAGTAGATAATTTTTATCTACTTTATCTTATTTTTTTACATTTTGAGGATGTGACAAGTCACAATTTTTTATTTTGTTTATTCTTCATTTAATTTTATATGCTATGAATTACAATCTTTTATTATAGATATTAGTCTTTATTGTTATTTTATTTATGGTTTTAAAAGATGATAATCTAAATCAGAGCATGTTGGTCCAGTTTAGTTTATCTAAAAATTGAATATTTTTTCAATATGTTCAGATTTTTTTAATTCCATAAATTTTTTTAAAACCAATTTTATGGAATCTCTAGAACTATTTTGAGTTTTCCAATTTCAATCTTTCGTATAAAATTCTAGATGAGACTAATCATATCTAATTAAATTAATAATAGTGTTAATTAAATCAATAGCAACGGTTATAAATTAATAGTAATACCTAAAAGTTTTTAGAACTAAAAATATAGAGTTTAAAAATAAAATAAAACGTTTTAAAGCCATGAAAATTTGAATTTTGCCCGTATACTCTACAAAATATTTACTGCTTTTAGCTCTCAATTTATAATATTCAACTAAGAAGCATATATATTTTTATTACTTTTATTTGATTTTGAAAGATATAGGTTTTAACAGAACCAGAATATAGCTATGATGCTGTTTATTGCTTTTTACCGGAGCTAAATTTTTGATATGTAGGAAAAACTCCTTATTCATTGGGGAAGTGTTTTATGTGGCGCTTTCCCTTAAATATCTTAATCAAGTTTAAAAAACTTAACCCTCGAACCGACCGATAAATGGCCAGTTCTTAAATTTGACAAATCCATCTACTTCAAAACTAAAACAGGAATAGAGGGACAAGCCCCTATTCCTCAAGCTTGACAAAACCATTGTTGTTATGCAAATTTCTCGAATAAGCTTGTTAAAAGGAATTTTAGGCTTCATAATCCTGATTCGCCCTTGCTGATTGGGGATGTTAAAGACGAGGATGTTGTAAAAGAAGTTAATGAACCTAGCTATATTGATGCTCAAGCTAGATTAATTTAATGGCTATTTTTATAAAACCTATCAAAATTATATGGATAACTATTTTTTAAGAAAAATTAAAAAAATATATAGTAATAATAATCATTGAGGAAATATCATGAAAAATTACTCATGTAGCAATTGTGGAATTATAAACTGCAAACACCAAGATTCAGAATATCCTAAATTCTGTCAAACAAAAGAATTAACACGTGATGAAATAATAGAAATTGAAAAACTCTACAATGAAGACAACAACAAAGAGATATCACGGATATCTGCAGAAATTGAAGAGGAGTTCTACTGCAAATACACAAGAGTAGAAGAAATCATAGAATTTGCCAAAAGACTAAAAATGAATAAAATAGGAGTAGCCGCCTGTGTGGGGCTAATGGAAGAAAGCAGAACATTTGCTAAAATCCTTGACAAACATGATTTTGAAGTGTATTCCGTAGCATGTAAAGTAGGAGCAATGAAAAAAACAGAAATAACCGGTGTAGATGATAAAAAAACAAATATAACTGGAAATATAATGTGCAACCCGATACTGCAGGCAAAAATACTCAATAATGAAAAAACAGACCTTAATGTAATAATAGGGTTATGTGTAGGTCATGATAGTCTTTTCTATAAGTATTCTGATGCCCTATGCACAACACTTGTAACAAAAGACAAAGTACTCGCACACAATCCTGTGGGAGCGTTATACCAAACAAACACCTATTATAAGAAGCTGATGAAAAGGGATTAGGTCAAATCTTTAATTTGATTCATATGTCCTTTTACTACCATGGCCTCCGAAGATTTGCCATTTTCCAGTGTTTAATTTATTAAATAGATTATTTCTTTCTTCTCGACAAAGGTCAGAATCAAAATCAACAGATGTCATTAAAATTGGGGCATATCTATTATATTCTGCCTGTTTAGGAATCATGTCTTTCATATTTATAAAAATGTCTCCTGTAAATGCAATTTTATGTTCAAAATCAATTAAAACAGATTCGCCAGGAAGATGGCCTCCTTTTCCTTCATAAAGACTAAAATGCAATTCACCAAAATCAAAAATTCCAGTTTGTTCAAGGGGTTTTGTTATTGTTCGTTCAGCTCCTACAACTTGAATTTTTTGAGGGGAAACGGGTTTATATGAAGTTAATATATTGCAAATACGAATATATGGTTTGTGAAGTGGATTTTTTTCACGGAAATTGCTTTCATTGTTATATTCTGATTTCAGTGATTCTGCACTTTTTTTGCTGGCATAGACAATGTCAAAAAGGGGCAACAGTCCGCAGTGGTCAACGTCGGCATGGGTTATGAATACCTCTTTTGAAGTATTGTCAAAATCAGGGATGATTTCCTTGATGATTGAAAGCATTTCTGCTTCATAACAGGCATATCCGGTATCAATGAATAAGTACTTACCATAGCTTTTTATGATTGCAATGTTGCTTCCGCAGGGAGGTTCGATAAGGGTTATTTCGCTATTTTCGGTTATTTTATGCTTTGTTATTCTTGGTGTGAAATTCTCTCCTTTTGAAGCGGCAATGATTTCTGTAAATCGGCTTATGCTGTCAAAGGTATGGAACGGCAAAACTCCGCTTTCGTTAAGCATTTGCATCACAAGGTTTGTATTGATGATCAGTTCATTTTTGGATTCATCTGAGATATCCATTGTGGAAGATATCTGATTTACAAAGTTGTTGTAAAAAAAGCTATTGTCATAAATCTTATTGGCGTAATCTGAATTAATTACTTTAATTGGACATAATTCGCTTGCTTTTTTGATGAATGTGTTGACATTTTCTTGGTTTTCAACAACGAGACCCATCTTAAAGAACTGGAATTCCTTATCTGTCTGTTGGGAACTGATATATGTAATGTTGAAATTAAAATCACTGATTAGCTCTAAAATTGGTGTAACAGCGCCGGGGATATCTTTAAGCTTAAATTCAAGTAGAACTACATCACGATGATCCAAATCATGGTGGATATAACCTATTGACATTAATTCCTGAGTCGCTTTTTCAAGACTTTCCGGACTGCCTTCAACATCGATAAATAATAAATGAGAATCCACAGATTTATTATAACTCACACGTGTAATGTTTATGCCCAAATCTGACAAGCATTTACTTGCCTTTAAAAATGCACCGATATGATTGGGCATTTTTGTAATGAATGTCTTATTCATGTCACCACTGTAAAATATTTTTACTTTTATTTTATATGATTATTAAAAATCTTTTTTACAATAATATGTATTTTAGTTATTATTGTTAATGGTTTGTATGTATTTGTTTAATGTTCATAATGCAATTTATTTATAGACCGTAGCATTAGAGGTAGTTGAGATGGGCAAAATTTCGCAACATTGAAATTCCAATTCTCCCATTAGAAATACAAGAAAAAACTTACTTTAGTATTTCATTGATATGTTGTTAGTTTGAGAGAATTTGACAAGCAATATTTGTTCGTTATATATGAAACAAAATTCACTAAAAAGTGAGGTATAATTCATCTACTTTTTTACAGTTATTTGTTCGTAATATATCAAACAAGAATCAAAAAAGTAGTAGATAATTTCTATACTGTTATGCAAATAGTATGACCTTTCGCTTACGCTCGGACGGAACATAATGGAAAATATAATTAAACTAACTCATGGATTACAGATTTACGGAACCTATCAACAAGAGTCGTTTCCACACCTGAATATTGCTCCCAATTCTATTCACCGACCTCCCGCACACACCTCCCTCTGGTCGCTACAGGGTCGGCCTGGATGAATTGGCTCGCTTATAACATGGGTATGGCAAGGTTGCTATGGTCCGGAATATATTAAACTGTGTTGTCCATTAAAATTTATATACTTAACAAAAAGATATTTAATATCATGAATTATGTAGAAGAAGCAGTACAATTATTTGAAGATGGTTATGTGTGTTCACAAGCTGTCTTAGCGGTATTTTGTGAAGAGTTTGGACTTTCAAGAGAACAGGCATTTAAAATCAGCATATCATTTGGAGGCGGTATGCGTAAAGGAGAAGTTTGTGGAGCTTGCACTGGTGCTATAATGGCATTAGGTTTGAAATATGGTGAAAATAAAAGTAAAAGCGATGAAATGTGTGTGAAATTCTTAGATAGTTTTAAAAAAGAAAATGGAACATATATTTGCCGAGATTTACTTGATTGTGACATTCGAACTGAAGAAGGGATTAAATATGCAATTGATAACAATCTCTTCAAAGAAATCTGTCCAAAAATGGTTGAATCTGCAGCAAAGATTGCCCAAGAATTAATTTTATAAAAAATAGAAAATTATTCAGTTACTATTTTATTTAATTCTTTTTTAATGATTTCAACACATTGTTCTGATTCGTTATCTAAACGGAAAGGGTCTTTAGCAGATACTTTTTCATCTTTTAATATTTCTTCAACGTTAATTGTTTTATAAATATCAATTCCACGATTTTCAAGTATTTTAGTGACACAATTTCCCTGACACCCACAAATGGATATTATTGGAAATTTTTTAAGCATTTCATCATTAGTTCCTTCAATATCTGCTGATGTTGAACCCATACATATTGAAATCACATTTTCATTCTCTTTTTTACAATCTCCTGTTGCAACACGGGATACTAATCCATTTGGACTCATACCATTACATGGTGCTAAAGCATATTTCTTTGGCATGTAATTCACCTATTAATTTAATTAATTTTCATTGGTTAAATAAATATCTTAAATGGTTGTGTCAATATAGCTATTATTTACATAATAGTTAATGTCAATTTAAATCAGTAGATGCTCTCAAGATTTAATTTCTGGCATGGGTATTCCCATTAACATCTCCTGTTTTTAATGTAGGTTCTGTTTCAATCTCTGCATATATATCGCAGGGTAAATGAATTCAGGTTCCAAATATTGAATCGTTAATGTTAATGTTAATATTACTTTTATTTATAAAATGTTTAAAATTAATAATAATACCTAAAAGTTTTTAAAACTATAA
>NZ_JAZRHE010000051.1:0-2420 GCF_045644645.1 Methanobrevibacter sp. | reverse complement strand
GCCACTTGGGGACGTACATTTTTTGGCATTATTTTATTGACAACTAAAAAGATTTATGGTATACTTAGCTAAGAGGTGATAGAATGAGCAGACTTGCAAGAACTATCAGTGAGAGTGGAGTATACCATATTTTATTTCGGGGAGTTAATCAGCAAAATATATTTGAAGAAGCTTCCGATTTTGAAAAATTAAAAGAGATAATAGAAATAGTAAAACAAGATTTGCAGTTTGAAATATACGCATATTGTTTTATGAGTAATCACGTTCATATTGTTCTCAAAGAGAAAAACTGCGGAGATATTTCTCTGATAATGAAACGTATTTTAACTAAATATGCACGCTGGTATAACACTAAATACGGCAGAAGCGGTGCTCTAATTGCAAACAGGTATAAAAGTGTACCGGTAGAAATAGATGAGTATTTTTTGAATTTAATAAGGTACATTCACCAAAACCCTATAAAAGCTGGTATTGTAGATAAAATTGAAAACTATCCTTACAGTAGTTTTATAGAGTATATTAATAAAGCCAATTTAGCTGACACAAATTTTTTATTGGAAATGATAAGTATTGAAGAATTTGTAGAATACCACAAAGAACTTGAAAATATGAAATTTCGTGTTACAGACAGTAAAAGAAAAACTGATGAAGATGTTTTAATGTTTATAAAAAAGAATTATAGTATTGATAATCCCAAAAACATATCTAAACTTCCAAAATTAGAACGTAATAAGATTTTATTTGAGTTAAAAAAAGAGTTTTCTGTTAGGCATTTACAAAGAATTACTGGTGTTTCGAGAGGTGTCATAACTTATGCATAATATGCTACCAAAAAATGTACGTCCCCGAATGGCTCCCGTCCCCGAATGGCTCCTTGCGGAAACAATCCAGTGAATTATGTTGACCCCTTGGGTTTGGATGCAGTTTTAATAACAGCTGACCATGCGGCTGCTGGAGCAGGACATACATCGATAATAACCCAAGATACAAGAGATGGGAAATGGTATTATTTTTATTGGGGTGATAAGGCGACTTATTTCGTTGAAGTTCCTTGGGAAGATGGAGCTATGGGTTCGTTGGAAAATTTTAATAGTTGGCTTAATAAACAAGATTTGCCATATAGTACAAAAAATTATACTTCCGCAACTTTTGTTGAAGGAGATTTTAATGCTTCTGTAGATTATTTTAAGGATTTAGTCGCCGGGACTACGATAGAAAAAGGCTATAGAATGGAAGTAGGCAGATATGATAAGCCAACAATGGAATATTATCAAATTAATAAATCATATAGTTTATTAAAGGCAAATTGTCTCCAAATGAGCATGAAAGGATTCTACAAAGGAACGCTAAAAAATGGCACAAGTGTAAAATCTTTTATGAATGGTCAATTAGATAAAACATGGATGGCAGATACAATTCCTAATTTTGCTGAAGATGTATTTAATCAACTGTTCTTTAATCGAAGATTTACTCGTGCAGCCGCAAAAAACGATGTGACATGGGAAGCCTTATATGGCTCGCCAGGAGAACGTTATAAAACCAAGGGATTATTTTATGCCAAAACATTGGGGGTGTCAAAATGAAATATAATATTGTGGAAATTTTGATATCCATACTTGATGTGTTTATATTTAATAATCCCATAGGTATTACAGCTGTAGTTGTTGCTCTTTTGATAGGAATATTGATGTGCATATATGGAAATTTAAAAAGCAGAATTATTTGTGTATGCAGCCTGTTAGTATTTGCAATTTTCAGTATCATTGTTTGTATACCTGGAAATTCGCCGGATTATTTAATTTTGCCAATATTTATGTTTCCGTTTTTTGCAATAACACTAATCATTTTTATTGTTTATGATTTTATAAGGATGTTAATAAGTATAAAACAAAAAAACAACAACCAATAGTTTCACTCAGAGAGGTAGATGTAAAAGTCTGCCTCTCTATTTTTTGAAAATTTTTGTAATTTGGCAAATGACAAATTGATATGTTTTTGGCTATTTTCGAGGTGTATTTTGACTTTAGAAATGCTGAAAGTCTTGATACAAGCGGATTTTGGCGTGTCATTTAGTAAAATATGACAAATGCTTTTTATGGTGCTATGATTTACCTGTAAGCTTACATCAATAACACTTTTAGCCCTTGTTACAAGTGTCATAGGTAAATTTTGATATTTATGATATGTGGTGCCACTTGGGGACGTACATTTTTTGGCATTATTTTATTGACAACTAAAAAGATTTATGGAGGGGCCACCTGGGGACGGGGGCCACTTGGGGACGTACATTTTTTGGCATTGTTTTATTGACAACTAAAAAGATTTATGGTATACTTAGCTAAGAGGTGATAGAATGAGCAGACTTGCAAGAACTATCAGTGAGAGTGGAGTATACCATATTTTATTTCGGGGAGTTAATC
>NZ_JAZRHE010000050.1:0-6090 GCF_045644645.1 Methanobrevibacter sp. | reverse complement strand
AAATATAAAGAAATATAAACCAAAATACATCCTAGCAGACAGAGCATACGATACAGAACCCATCAGAAAATGCATAAACGAAGAAGCAAAAGCAGAAGATCAAATACCACTAAAAACCAGAGCAAAAACAGGACATTATCGGCTAAAAAGTAAAAAACAATTCAACCAGGAAATCTATTCAAGAAGAAACAACGTTGAATCAATATTTAGTGTAATAAAAAGAATATTCAACAGAACAAACCGAAGCAGAAGCCTACAATTATCAAATAAAGAAACAAAACTCAAAAATACAATCTACAACATCTATAGATCAACTCAAATTCAATAAAAATGAGGATTTCTACAAAGCCATTATTTTTATAAAATTTGAGGTTATCTTATATTTTTTTAAAAATTTGGGTTTAGATTTAGGGTTCTAACAGTGTTTGGGGTCAGGCACATTACATAATAACAAAGTAGTAGGTTATGATGTGCAGTTTGCTCATGTCGAATGTCGTGTAGTGATGCAGGCCATATCAGATAATATTAATGATGGGGCCTTGGAAATTGAACTATCTAAAATGAAAAAATTATTATTGGGGCTACCTGCTAAAAAAGAATATATGTTTGGAAAAGGCGGATTCTTAAAAAAAGTATCATGACAATGAATAAATGAGATGTTTACTTCTCTTCTTTATTCTTTTTAACAAAATCCTTCATATCCTTAAATTCTTGAGAAACATAACCCATCACAATCGAAACAGCTAATGTGGCGGTACCTACAATTGATAAAATAAAACCTCCCCATGCCAATACTAGAGAATTAACTTTTCCAATCATGATCTTTCCTGATGCATCAAAACTATTGCTGGTAAATGCATTGGAAACCATAGTCATGGAATCCATAGGGGAAACTCCTTCGGCAAGGATAGTGAATAAAAAGCTTACCAGCAATATTGAAAAAGTCACTATAATGCTTAAGCCTAAACCATTGCTTTCGGTATATTTAAGAAATTCACGGTAGTAATATTGAATAAAATACAAATATCCAAGAATATGGAATAAGCTAAGGAAACTAAATACATCATGTCCAAATAATATTCCAGTTATGGATGCAAATGGAATCAATAAAAATAATAAAACCTTATCACTTAAAGAATCCCAACTCCTGTTAATGCAAAGATAAATCGAAATAAGAATATCAAAAGCAAATATGAAGGTGGCGCCTTTAGTCCAATTAAATGTCAAATATAAAATGATTAAAATAAAGATTAAGATTATTACAATATAAAAGACTTGTTCTAAATAAAAGAGTGGTTCAGAGGGAAAATACTCTAAAGGATTTGCAAACCTTGAATTCTTAAGAAATGATGATGATTTAAGTTTATTTCGAAGAAATTTGGCCATATAAACTAAAATGACAAATATTGCGGCTGCAGCCAATAATTGAAATGTGGAATACATTAGAAAAGAGTTATCCATCATTCATCCTCCTTTTCCATTAATTCTTTTAATTCTTTAAATTCTTTTTTGAAATGTCTGATTAAAATTGCCGCTGTTAGTGTTGCTGCACTAACTCCGGACATGACATATCCTCCCCAAACTAACAATAAACTATTCATTTTGCCAGATATGGTCTCTCCAAAAACAGAATATCCGTTACCGGTAAACTGGTTGGAAGCGATTACTAGTGAGTCCAGTGGGTTTACATTTTCACTGTATTGTGTTATAAAAAAGCTAGCAAACATTATTACAAATAGCAATATTATGGTTATCCCTAAACCGTTTGAATTAGTATACTCCATAAATTTATCAAAACTTTGTTTTGTAAAGTAAATAAATATTAAAATGTGGATTATACTCAAAAAAATCACGTAACTGCTATCAAATAACAAATAGGATAATGACCCATATGGAACTAATAATACCCATAATATCTTATTTTTTATAGAACGTTTATCCAATGATACTGCAAAATATAGTGAAAGTGCGATATCAAATATTGCAAGATAAGGGAAGTCTATTTCTGCAACTGTTAGGGCATAGTAGATATTTACTACACATAATGCCATCAAAATTAAATAAAAAACTTGTCTTAATGAATGAACTTCATCTTCAGGCAACATTTTATTGATGTTTACAGATTTGATGTAATCAGATATTAATTTGCCATATATAAACCTGGTCAGAATGGTAAAAACCAAAAAAAGAGCAATTACAATTACTAATTGAACCAATGTATTATCCAATATTTGCACGAAGTTCACCTTTATAGTATTTATATACTTAATAATTATTAACAGTTACGATGTTTATTCTTTTTTGATTAGTGCCGATATGTTTTAAGATACTGTCATGAATGTGAAAAAGAATTAAACAAACGTTTGGATGAACTGGAATCATTAATTAAAAATAAGATACGGATTGCACAAAGTTTTCCATATCTTCTATTATTTGGTATTTTTGCAGGCATGCCTGCTGTAAAATGTTACTTAAATTAATATCATGAGCAACATTATTTTTTTAGTTCAGCTAAATTCTCTTTTAATAGTTTATAGATGTTTTCTGCGCCAATGATCTCCTCATCACTAACATTCCAACTTGAAGGGTATAGTATGAATGGTTTTGACTGGTCTCCGCCGGCTCCGCCATGGCTTCCAACCAGTTCCTCAAAAGCACATACCTCATCGGCTTCTTCATCATAAAAACTGTTGACTAGAATATCTGGCGTATGTTCAAATGAGCTGGTTCTTTTTAAATGTCTGACAATATGGTCTCCAAATCCTTCAAGAGGGTTTTCACCTTCAATTTCACCACTGTCCAGGAAATAGGTTCCATTTCTTCCAATAGCCATGTCGCCGTGTTCTTGGGATCTGACTAAAATAAAACCGACATACTCATTTTTTATGATGCCTGGTATCAATTCAGGGAAATAGTTGTTAAGTTCCTCATATGTTAATCTTTGGCTCCATTGTGTCAGATAAATCATTGCAAGATTTCCTGAGGCTAATACGATGACTTCAGAGTCACTTAATTCCTGTTCTTCTTCTTTTTCTTTCTTTATTTTTTTATCTTTTCTTGAAAATGGAGTGTAGTCCCCTGCAAAGTGGTCTTCATTCGAAGTCATTTTTGCAAACACAGTCATGTCTTCGGGAAGCAATGATTTGACAAAATCTTCAAATGTTTGACCATATCTTTGGGTAAATGTGGCACCATTTGTTTGGCCATGGTCTGATTGAATGACAAACTGATAGTCCCTCGGACAGTACTTATTTGCATCGGTTAAATGTTTAATTTGTTTGTCCATTTCTCTTAAGGCGAACCATGCATCATCATCCCTAACTCCGGAATGGTGGGCTATTTCATCATAGCCCAAGTATGTGGAGTATGCAACATCAATATCCCCAATCATCATGTCCCCAATCAATGTTGAAGTATTGATTTCTCTCATAAATACATTTGTAGCCGCTCTTGTTGGAATGTATACTATTCCACGTTTTATTCTTGGTCTGATGTTTTTTATTGAATGTGCGATTTGTGACCAGATTTCACGTATTATGTCTGCAAAAAACAAGGCAACTATACGTGCGAAATTGCTGGGATTGGAGAACACTGAGTACCATGCCTTATTGTATAATCTTTTGAAATTCATTATCTTACTGAATGTGAATATTACATTGTCGGTATCTCCTGAGAATAAGTTTGATCTGCTTGCCCCATTATCCACGAGCAACCCGTTCCCATCTGAAATTCTTTGTTCTAATTCGGGCACTTTAGTGATTCCAGAACATTGCATCATCTGATTGCCATTACTCTTTTCTATCCATCTGAATGCAACAATGCCTTCGTTATTTCCATGAAGGATTCCTGCCTGGCTTGCTCCGGTTTGGGAAGATAAATCTGTTTCCCACATTCTGAGATTGTAATCATCGCTGTCAATCATTTCCTTAATATTGGGCATGTCGCCTCTTTCGACTGCTTCACATAAAACTTCGTAGGCAAGCCCATCAATTTCAACAATTATTACTCCAGGGTAATCTTTAATGTCAGTTTTTCTTTTCTTTTCTGCATCTCTTAAAACGGACCGGTAATATGAGCTGTCATCTTCAATTGTTATTAATGCTGACAGTACAGTTGTAACGGCCGCCATAAATAATGGTGCAAGAATAATGGCGGCACCGGTAATTTCTATATCAAATAATGGTGCGAAAATCTGAAGTAGGAGTCCGTTCAATATTAATGTTCCGAAACCGAATGTTAAAACTAAGAATGGCATTGCTATTCTTGTTAAAATAGGCCAGAGTAGTGCATTTATTAAACTGATAAATATTATTAAAAATATTATGTCATCAAATTGGCTAACTTTGACTCCTAGTCCTAAAAAAGATATTAAATATACTCCTAGGACATTCCCAATAAATACAATCAGAGTTCTTTTCAAACTTCTTTTTGGGGTCTGTTTTTGATTAGTAATGTTCATGGTAATCACTTTATTGTTCATGTTAAATATTTTTAATCGGTTCATTTAGTATTATGTGGGTAACTTTCAGATGTATTGTTCTATTTCAGTATTTTTTTTTAATTCATGATAAACTTAATGTGGAATTCAGGAGAGAGTAAGCATGATTAGGATACTTTGAACTCCATATTATACATGCCTCTTTTTAAAAAGGATTTTTTATTATAAACTTTAAATCCTATCCTTTCATATAATGCCTTCGCTTTTGGATTTCTGAAATCTGCATCTAGAATAACTCTTTTATAACCATTTTTTTGAGCATAATCAATAACATCATTAATGACTTTTGTTCCGTAACCTTTTGATCTTTGATTTTCATCAATAGCTATTTCTGCAATATAAATGTCATCTTTTTTAATGTCACAAATAACAAAATAATCCAATATGGCAACAAATAACAGCTTAAGAGAGTTAAAATGAAATTTAAGTTGTTTATCATAAGTATATACAATTAACATCCCAATTATATTTTCATTGTCATAAATGACTTTAGTACCTTCGTCTTTTTTTAGAGTTTTTTCAATGGCTGCAATCGCTTTTTCTTTTGAATCAAAAAGCTTATCGTAAGTCCTAAAGTCTACGTTATATCTCCATGTTGCAATTTTATTTGCATCATGGATTTGGGGATTGAAGGCCATATATCTCATATTACATCTCATTTTAATAATTAGTGCAAATATTTGTTCAAATGTATTATATAATTAATTAATATATTTAAACAAAGTTAAAAACTTAATCTTTAGAATAGAAATGATTTGGAGATTAAATGCTGAAAATCTAGATGTTGATTTAATACCTGTAAAATACTAAACTTACTCCCATAATGGGTACTGCTTTTAAATTTGAATAAAGAAAAAATAGGACAAAAGAATTTTCGTGACATAAAAATCCAAGTCACGCAGTTTGAAAAGGATATTTAAATATCATCAAAATCAATTATATATTAAGAATCAATGGGGGAAAGATAATGCTAAACAAAAAGATATTGTTCGTAAGTGTTTTTATTGTATGTTTGCTGGCTATTTCAGCGGTTAGTGCAGGAAACGGTCTTCTGATGAAGGATGATGCAATACACCAAGTTTCCCTGATGCAGTCATTTATGCATGGGGAATATGATGGTGTAATCACTGTTGGAGAGTTAAAGTCATATGGGGACACTGGTCTAGGTACTTTTGAAGGCGTAAATGGTGAAATGATTGTTTTGGATGGTGTGGTCTATCAGGCCGGTGCTGACGGAAGCATCAACGTCATGAAAAACAATGAAACTGTGCCTTTTTCAACTGTAACCAATTTTGATGAAGATGAAAAGATACCTGAAATTTCTGCCAGCAGTTTTGAGGATTTGACAGCTAAATTGGATAAGGAAATTGAGAAATACGGAATAAATAACATATATGTTGCTAAAATTAAAGGTGATTTTTCAAATATCACTGTTAGAAGTGTTGAAAAACGACTCTTTCAAAAACTTTGTTGATTTGAAATGTTTTGATGAAAATTAGTTTTGAATTTTAATTCTGTTTAAAAATAGTTAAATTTAATAAATAGGTGGAGTAAAAGTTTTTATCATGCCAAATCAAAAAAAATTTACTCCA
>NZ_JAZRHE010000049.1:0-2661 GCF_045644645.1 Methanobrevibacter sp. | reverse complement strand
ATGCAATTCGTTATATGCTATTTTACTAATTTTTCATCTTGTTTTCACTGATTTAAATATATTTTTGTCATTTATTATTTAAATAGGTTTTTAATTTATGGTTTTTATCCATAGGTTTATTCATGTCATAATTTTTTGGCATGAAAAAACTTATGGAGGATTTAAATTGTTTTATAGAATAATTGATGACTTAATAGATGATAAATTAAAAACAAACTGTTTTGTATTAATTTCAGGTCCAATCGGTTGTGGTAAATCTAGCATTGCAATAAGATATGCTAATTCAATCGTGAATGTGGATAAAAATTTAGTATCCAATATTCTGTTGGCTGAATTTAATGTGGAAAAACTTTTAGCTGGAAAAAAACCACTTCTGGTGGAGAATTATGATTTACTGGAAGGATTATTGTATGAAATCAAATCACAATGCAATAAATCCAATAATGAGGGTTCATTCATTTTAACAACCAGACAAATAGTGGATAATGGCATTAAAATGCTTCCACTATCATTATATGAATCTGAAGAGTCAAACGGCATGATTTCTATATTGGAATTGTTTGAAAATCCGGATTTGGAGATTTCAGGTTTCTCATCAAATTTAGGAATTGAAGATCTCATTTATGCCTGCTGCAGGGGAGGATTTCCCAAAGCATTTGATAATGAAAACTTTATGAAAAGATATATTGAGAATCTAATTAACCTTCACGAAGACTTGAAGGACATAAAAAAAGTTAAAAGCATTTTAAAAGTTTATTCCAGAAATATTTCAACCAATATATCTAATGTTGAAATATTAAATCAGGTACAAAGGGATTTTCCAACAATGTCCAAATCAACATTCTACAGATATATCAACGCTTTAAAGAAATTATGGATAGTATTCGAAATTGAATCATGGGATATTAATCTAAGAGCCAAAAGCGCAATTAAAAAAACATCAAAAAAGGAATTCATAGACCCATCCATTTCACCTTCTATCTTAAACTTAAACAGCGAAATGATGATTTATGACTTGGAGACCTTTCAAAGATTTTTTGAAAATCTATGCATTCGTGACCTAATGGTTTACACATCTTTTAGAAACAGTAAAATTTATTATTATGAAGACAGATACGGGTTGTCCATTGATTGCATTTTACAGTTGGATAATGAAGATTATGCTTTAATACAGTTTGAATTATCAAGATTGACATTTGATGACGCTGCAGGAAAGCTATTAAAAATGGATGCATTGATTGAAAGGAAAATTGATGATGGAACTGTTCATATCCAAAGGCCAAAATTTTTGGCCATCATCACTTCAATCGGATTTTCATATGTCCGAAGTGATGGCGTTAAAGTTATTCCAATTTGCATATTGAGATGAAAAAAAATCATAGTATTGAAAATAGTACTGATTTGAGTTTTACAATGAAACTCTTTTGAGATTCTTTAAATTTTTATTTAAATGAATTTTTAATGAGTATATGGAAAAATATTTATTATAGGATGCATATTCTTTTAAATAAGGGAGGTTTTTGATAATTATGAAATCGACATTTGCAATGGATATTTTAAATAAGATGGATCCGTTCTTAAATCAAGGCTAATACCTGCAATTAACCACAGTTTTGTTGGATGCATTGAATGAGGTTGAAATTATCGATAAAACAAAGGATTTAACTGATTTGGATAATTTCAAATTATTAGAAATGTTTTTATCTGCTAAAGAAATTGAAGGCCGTTCAGCTAGCACAATCCACTTTTATAGACTAACAATCAATAGATTATTGAAAAGTACTGATAAAAGGATTGATCAAATCACTACTGAAGATTTAAGACAGTATCTTACTAATCATCAGCGTGAAAACAATTCTTCAAAAACAACGATTGATAATATCCGCAGGATTTTTTCAAGCTTCTTTGCATGGCTGGAAGATGAGGATTATATCCTGAAAAATCCAGTAAAAAGAATACATAGGGTTAAAAAAGGAAAAGTCGTTAAGGAGATATTATCGGATGAAAATCTGGAAGTTTTAAGGGACAATTGTGAATCAATTAGGGATTTGGCGATTGTTGAGCTATTGATTTCTACAGGTATTCGTGTTGGGGAGTTGGTGAATCTTAATATTTCTGATTTGAATTTTAATGAAAGGGAATGTGTTGTTTTTGGAAAAGGTGAATCAGAAAGGGTTGTTTATTTTGATGCAAGGACAAAAATACATTTGCTCGAATATTTAAATCAGAGAACTGATGAAAACCCTGCATTATTTGTTTCATTTAGAAAACCATATAAAAGATTAGGAATAAATGGTGTTGAGTCAAGACTTAAGAATATAGGATTTAAATCCAATATAGCTAATGTACATCCTCATAAGTTTAGAAGAACGCTGGCAACTAATGCTATCGATAAAGGGATGCCTATTGAGCAAGTGCAGAAGTTATTGGGTCATACAAAGATTGACACGACTATGCATTATGCGATGGTTAATCAGAATAATGTTAAGATTGCTCATAAAAAGTTTATTGGATAATATATGGTCTTTTGTTTAAAAAAAACTTTTTTTTAAAATGAATTTAGGCTAAATCCTAAATTCTTTTATCTTTTTTCTAAACAAATAATTTGTTTTAAAGAGTTTAATAATGTTTATTTAATTGTTTAATTTTGTTTAAATATGG
>NZ_JAZRHE010000048.1:0-3608 GCF_045644645.1 Methanobrevibacter sp. | reverse complement strand
TTTAGGGGCCTGAATTTTTTTGATAAAAATTCTGCCTAATTTTTGATATTTTCTTATTTTATGATGATAATTTTCATTGGTTTGTAAAAATACATTTTTGTTAGGCTCTGTCTAAAATTGTCATGATGTAGCATCGATTTTTTGGTTGTTGTCGTGATTTTGTAAGTTGTTTTGTTCATTGAATAAAACATTTCTTTCCATCCATCTGATTTTTTGTAGTCTTATCCATCTTATTAATCCTTCTCTTGTCCGATATATTCTTTTTATATGTCTTGGTAAGGTTATTTTGAAGTATCCTTCGATTTTATTGTTTGTTCGTGGTATTTGTGGGTTTTTGTGATATTCTATTGTTTTATCGAATTTTTTGTTTAGATTTTTTAGGTATTTTTGTGTGTTGTCGTCGAATTGATCTAGTTGGTGATATATTGTTCTGAATCTTCTTATTGCTGCTTTTTGAGTGTCAGTATCGTAAATATTTGCTATTCTTTCGTTGATTCGTTCTTGTTCATTTAATTCTTTTCTTTTTTGTTTTAGTTCGTTTTTATATTTTGTGTTATCTTTCATTAATTTTTTTCGTTTTTTGATTTTTCTTATTCTTGTTTTGTCTTTTTTTGAGGGTCTATATGCCATTCCTTTGCTGTATTCTTTTAGTTTTGTTATTCTTTCTTCGTTTTCTTCTATTTTTCTTTCCAGGGTTTGTATTCTTCTTTTTATTTTATTCATTTTTTTGTAGGATTTGTCGTTGTGGTATTTGATGATGTGGAATATGCAGAGTTGGTGTTTTATGCAAATTCGTTCAATTATTGGTGGATACATCAAATGGCCATCAGTTATTAGTACTTTTTTAGGTAATCCTTCTAAAGAGTATTTTAGAAAGATTTCCACAAAATCCTGATCAAAATCTTCCTGATAAATTACTTGATCATTAATTATTAAGTTTGTTACAGCATCAATAATGGCTAATCTAACTGTTTTTATCCCATTTTCGTGTAAAAATTCCTCATCATAATGATAAATTCCACTTGGCTCAATTTTTGTTTCTTCTAAGAGTTTTTGAAGGTTTTCTTCTTTTTGTGTGATGAATGATGTGTCGTATGTTGATTCGTGATAATATACTGTTTGGCGGTTTAATTGTATCCCATTTTCGAGTTTGATTATTTCCACCTTCTTTTGATAGGATAAATAGGTAATGGATTCATATTCTAGTGATTTTTCGCAAATAGGACGCGTATAATTGGAGTATCTTTTTATGAAATTTTCCAAACTTGTGAAATGTGTTTTTCCGCATTCTGGGCAGATATACTGTTTTTTACGTATGCCTTCCCATTTGTTAGGTTTAGCTGGCCTAGAACCATTGCTGTTCATTGAAATATTGCATTTGGGACATAAAGGTCTTTCATATTCATAATAAACAATCTCCGTGTAATAATCATTATAATACTCCTGGAAAAAGCTCAAATCATCCGGGCTGATTAAATTGCACACATTTAACTGGTCAGATTCTATAAAATACAAAGGTTTATTTAAAATGTCAACAATATTATAACTTGTAAAGGGTTTTATTGAGAGCATATATAATAATATGCCCTTTACATTATTTATATGCTTCTATTTTTAAAATAAACAAACTTAAACACTTAAAAATACTATAACTTTATATTCACCAGGTTGCAGAAACATTTACATATAATCAACTTTTTTAATATAAAAAGAGAACCGTTCCATCAAAATAAAACTTCATCAAAGGGCATTGAATTTAACTAACTGCAAAACACGATTTAATCAATTTAAAAAGCAAATAATAATCCATTTTAAATATGTGGAATTAAAATAACCCTAAAATTAATACAACAATATAACAACTCACAATTAATCAAATAGGGCACATATCATCATGACAATTTTAGACAGGGCCATTTAATGGAGTTATAACTTAATTTGAGAATATTTTTTTTTAATATTTAATTTTAGTTAATTTTTAACCTTATTTTTAAAAAATAACTTCATTAAATCGGATTTGGAAAATAAAAAGGTTTATATAAGATATTTTTTAAATGTATTCTTGAAGTGGGATTGTAATCTCATGGATAATTAAACAAATTGTTAAGGAGGTAAATTATTGAACAAACAATTATGTTTCACTGCACTATTGATGCTTTCAGTTTTATTGTCTGTTAGTGTTGCATGTGCAAGTGATATAAATGTTACAGATTCATATGCTGCTGGCTTAGTGGATGATACTAATGATGTGTCAATCTCTAATGAAAATATCGCTGGTTCATCAGAAATCTTAGCATCTACTGTTTCAAATGTTGATAATGACGTATCTAAAGTTTCCCTCTCAAGTGAAGAAGTTTTAGGATCTGTTAATTCAAATACTTTATCAACTAACACGAATAGTAATTCCGTGGAGGATATTACTAATTATGCTACTCATTCTGATGATGTTGTGCCTAGTGCAATTTCTGATAATGTGGCATCAGAATACTCATCAGAATATTTAACAGATGATGATAATGCAAAGTTAGCGGCTTCCCTTGATGAAAATACAAATGTAGATAATAATGTCATACTCGGGATATCAAATGTTAATACAAATATTAATACTGTTTATAGTGGTGGTATTTTAATTGCTACTTTAACAGATGTAAATGGCAATCCTATTAGCGGTGCTAAGGTTGGCTTTGCTAATAATGGAGTGACTTACATTCGTACTGATAAAAATGGTCAAGCCAAATATTCCACTACTAATTTAAAAGACGGCACTTACACTGTAAGAGTGAAATTTTATGGTGATGATGTATATTCCGCATCCAATCAGGCTGTTGCTCAAATTACTGTAAATAAAGTTCCTACCACTTTGACCTCTGCTAATGTTAATGTTGCTTATGGCGGCAATGGTTATTTGGTTGCTACTTTAAAGGATGCTAATGGTAAACCTATTAGTGGTGCCAAGGTTGGTTTTGCTAATAATGGTGTGAAGTATGTTCTTACTGATGCTAATGGTCAGGCTAAGTATTCCACCAGCGGCTTGGCTGCAGGCACTTATGATGTGAAGATGAAATTTTATGGCAATGATGTTTATGGTGCTTCCAATCAAGCAAGTGCCAAGATTACTGTGAGCAATGTTGCCACTATTTTGAATTCTGCTGATGTAACTGTTCTTTATGGGGCCAATGGTTATTTGGTTGCTACTTTAAAGGATGCTAATGGTAAGGCTATTAGTGGTGCCAAGGTTGGTTTTGCCAATAATGGTGTGAAATACATTGTGACTGATGCTAATGGTCAGGCTAAGTATTCCACCAGTAGTCTGGCTCCGGGCACCTATACCGTGAAGATGAAATTTTATGGCAATGATGCTTATGGTGCTTCCAATCAAGCAAGTGCCAGGATTGTTGTGAATAATGTTGCTACTAAATTGACTTCTTCTGATGTGACAGTTCTTTATGGGGCCAATGGTTATTTGGTTGCTACTCTAACAAATGCTAATGGTCAGCCAATTAAGGGTGCTAAGGTTGGTTTTGCCAATAATGGTGTGAAATACATTGTGACTGATGCTAATGGTCAGGCTAAGTATTCCACCAGTAGTCTGGCTCCGGGCACCTATA
>NZ_JAZRHE010000047.1:0-2062 GCF_045644645.1 Methanobrevibacter sp. | reverse complement strand
AAACTAAAATAATTGCCATTAAAAACATTAATTTTGCTTTCATAGTTTTTCACGTCTATCAATAATTATACTTTTTTTAAAATTGAGGTTGACTCATAATTTTTGTGTTTAAATTTTTTTTACTTATTTTTATCCTTTAATTATTTATACTAGGAAGTACAATCTATTATTAGAGTTAATTAACTTTTTAGTTGTGTTTTTTATGGTTTTGAGAGAGGATAAAATTGGTCAGCAATTATTAATTCCTTTGGACTTGAGGGAGTTGATTCCAAAAGATCATCCATGTTATTTTATTCAAAATGTTGTGGATGAAATTGATTTTTCAAAAGTCGATTTGAATTATTGTTATAAAGCAGGTAAACCTGCTTATTCTCGTAAAATGTTGTTACGTCTAGTTTTAATGGGTGCTTTTGATGGAGGGTTGTCTGGAAGACAAGTAGCTGCTAAAGCAGCTACAGATGTCAGTTATATGTACTTAGCAGGTATGGAAAAACCAGATTTCCGAACTATCAACAGATTCAAAGTGGATCATGCAGATTTAATTGATGACGCATTTAAAACAACAGTATTGATGGCAAAAGAATTAGATTTAGTAAAACTCAAACATATAGCAATTGATGGAACAAAAATCAAAGCCAAAGCATCCATAAATAATTTAACAAATCAAGAACAAATAGATTTACTCAAAGACATCTTAAAAAAGAGTATTGAACTCGATGAAGAAGAAGATGAAATTCTTGGAGAGGAATCAGGAAATTCAGTTCCAAAAGAATTAATTGATAAAGAATCCTTCGAAGAAATTTACAAAAAAGTAACAGAAACCACAAAAGGTGATAGAAACGAATTCAAACTACGAAGAAGTAGTAAAAAATTATTGGAACAAGCACAAAAGGATAAAAAATCAGCCCAAAAAATTCTCAAAAAAGTAGAAAAAATCGACACAGAACTCCAAAAGACCACTAATGATGTAATCAGCATCAACGACCCTGAATCAAGATGGATGCTAAATAAAAAGAGTAAATGGGAATTTGATTACAATTTACAAATAGGAGTAGACGATTACAAAGGAATAATCGTGTCATCATCACTAACACAAAATCCAACAGACGTATTTGAATTAATTCCGCAAATAGAACAAGTAAAATCAATATTTGGAGAATTACCTCCAAATACTCAGATTTCAGCAGACAATGGATACTCAACAAACGAAAACATAGATTATCTGGCAGAAAATCAACTTGATGGATACATATCCACACGAAAACTCTCAAGAAAACTCAAAAAAATCAATAAAAAGGATAAACCATTCGGAAAAGACAAATTCATCTTCGATTTAGAAAAAAACACATATGTATGTCCAATGGGGCAAATACTCGAAAACCAAAGAACCTTAAAAAACAAGCCACGAACCATATATTGGACAAACAACTGCAAAATATGCTCAAAACAACTGGAATGCTGTGGAAAAAATCGTAACAGACTAATAACAGATTATGGAAATCCAAACAAAATAAAAATGCTCAGAAAAATGGACGCTGAATGGGCTCAAGAAATCTACAAAAAAAGATCAAAAACTGTAGAATGGCCATTTGGAAATATAAAACAAAATTTAAAAGTAACAGAATTCAACACCACTGGACTAAAAAGAACACAAACAGAAGCAAAATTACTCGCAATATCACATAATTTAAAACGAATATACAACGAAACAATACAAAAAGAACTCATACATCAAAACAACAAACAAAATACTTAAAAAAAATATGTAAAAAAAATTATTTTAAAAATAATTTTGAGTCATCCTCTTTTTTAAAGAAACAGGAGTTCCTTTGATTTACTATGGTGACGAAGTTGGTCTTAAAGGAGAAGATGATCCTGATAACAGAAAGGTATTTCCTTGGAATAACATGAACATGGATATTTATAATCATTTCAAAGAACTTATATCCATCAGATTAAATTCCAATGCATTGAAAAAAGGTTCCATCCACTTTATTGAAAATGATGATTTTTTAATATATGAAAGAAAATTTGAAGATGAAGAAATATACACAGTATTGAA